>NZ_JAYGHV010000282.1:0-29693 GCF_034932145.1 Spirulina sp. 06S082
CCTGTTTGTCGGTTTTATATCTAGTGTAGTTATGGGACTGTTAATGCAGTTTCCGTGGCGAAAAAGCAAATCCCCTTAACGATCGCGCCAAAAATGCAAGCCACTATAAAGTTGAAAGGCTTGATCCCAAAGACTGGGTTTGCGTCGTTCGAGATCGATACGAGATTTGAGGCGATCGAGGGTTTCGCGGAAGTCGATCGCCGTCTCAGCAAAAATCGTAAAATCATCTCGAACCGGACATTTGCTTAAAGTATTATCTAAAAATTCCGTCAAATAATGCCAATTTTTACTCGCCGTTTCTCGTTCTCCAAGAGGCAAAGAAGTAGGTTTTGTGGCGAAAGTAACCCCTTTTTGAAATTGATAAGTGCGATCGCAAAAGCGAAGAATACAATTTCTCTGAGGTAGGTGCAGATCGCAAAAAGGAACGCTATCTTGTTTTTGAGTTTTACGCTGTAATTTGCGCCTCGCATCAAAAACCACCACCGACTCAAACAAAGGAATGCGCCCGATAACGCGCTGAGTAACTTCTGGCCAAGTGAAACTAAATTCTCCCTCCGATCCGGCACTACTTTTACAGCGTACTAGAATTTGAGAGTTGAGCATTTTAAAATAATGCACCTCCAACACCTGGATCGCCTCAATTTGACTCAAAGGGAAACAAAAACTGGGAATATTAACCTGTTGGAGACGGGAAACATAATAAATAAGTTCGCCCATTTTTCCAGGACGATATAGCCGCCATCCTCGTGTCGGTAAGCGCAAACGGGCGGTATAAGCATCCAAATTGACGATTTTACCAAAGGCCTTTGCCGCTTCTTGCTTCACTTCTGGGGCGATCGGTTCGAGAATTAAGACCCCTAAATTGTCCCCTCCTTGGCTTGTCACCGCCTTGGCGATCGCCTGTTCCTTTTGCGATCGCGCCGCCATTTCCAGGCGAGAAATTCCCTTGCGAATTTGGGCAATAAGTTTAGGATTCGTCGTTTTGGGTAAAAGATAAAGATAAATTTTTTCCGCAGCTTCTCGCTTCCCAAGTCCTTCCTGAATGCGCCCAGCATAAAATCGCACCCAAGGGTTCTTACCATCCTTGTCGATCAGGGGTTTTAAGAGTTTGGCCGCCCCCCGGTAATCTTGCCGCTTGATGGCTTCTGCAACGCGATCGAGCATGATTGAGATAAAGTGTTGTTGTTGTACTATCGGCTTGCGATTCAGTAATAGGGTTTTTTCTATTATGTCCTCCATCCCGTCAATTAGCTGTCAAATCCCCCAAGAATGGCTTGAAGCCATCGATCGCTATGCCTCCGAACGGGATCTGAATCAGTCTGATGTTCTCAAATTGGCGATCGCCTCTTTTCTTGAACTCGACTCTTCCTCTATTGTCCCAGAGTCGGATCGGTTAGCTGCCCTCACCAAACAGTTAACCCTCGTTAGCAAACAAGTTAAAAATCTGCACAAGCGCTTGAAAACCGTTGAACAGAAAGAGGAGTCAGTTAAATCGATCGCGCCGGCGATCGTGGAAACTGTAGAAGCAGAATTTGTCTCTCCCGAGTGGGATACCCCCAAATCTCACCCCGTAGATCTGGAAAATCTAGCCAAATCTGGACTAACCTTAGAAGAACTCTGCGACCTCAAACAACTCAACGCCGAGTCCGTGTCTACTCGAGCCCATAGAGCTACTTTACCCGTTGAAGCAGCGATGGAGTTAGCCACGGGGTGGCACTATCAGCCGAGGACACAACGGTATTATCCACCAATGGGGATCGGCGATCGGGGCAACGCATACTAACATGATGAAAAGTAGCAACGTGAATCGGTTTCCCCCCGTGATAGATTTGGGGTATCGGATTTCTAGGCTCAAAATCCCATGCACCAGAGAATTTTTGCATTTTTGCGCGATCGCCTTCCCTCGTTGAAAAAAAGAACATTTTACGCGCTTCTCTTTCTGATTACCTTTGTCGCGATCGCCCTGACAGCCCCCGCCGCGATCGCCTACAGTCGCAGAGATTTGGCACAGTTAAGAGACGAAAAAGCCTGCATTGGTTGTAATCTTCGTCGGGCACCCCTCGGGGGGGAAGATTTGCGCGGCGCGGATATTGAAGATGCCGATCTCTTACAGGCAGATTTCAAAGGGGCAAAATTAGAAGGGGTGAATTTATTAGGGGCGAATCTACGCCAAGCAGATTTCCGTAATTCTAATTTGGGTGCGGCAAATATGGAAGGGGCCAATTTGCAACAAGCACAACTTCCTGGCGTTTATATGTATCGAGTCAATTTAAAAAATGCCGATCTCCAACAAGCAAATTTAGAACGAGCCAATTTGACGGGGGCGAATTTAACTTTTGCGAATTTAACGGAAGCAAATATTGAAGATGGAACTTTAAAAAGTGCCAATTTTACCAAAGCTAATTTAGCCTTGGCGAATTTAAGTAATGCGAATTTGAAGAGTGCGAATTTATCTGGTGCAAGTTTAGTAGGAGCAAATCTACTCAGAACAACCCTACAGGATACTAATTTGCAAGGCACTCATTTAGGGGGGGCAAATCTATTTCGGACGAACTTTAAAGGTAGCCAAATCAGTAGCGAAACAGTTTTAGATAGTAAATGGTTATTGGTGTGGGAATTGGTTAATAAAAGGGTGTTAGGACGCGATTTAGCAGGAGCCGATCTCAGTGGCGCGAATTTGGAAGGGGTTAATTTAGAGGGAGCAAATTTAGAAGAGGTTAATTTAGAAGGGGCGTATCTTTTTATTACCAAGTTACGGGGTGCTAATCTCACGAGAACAAATTTTGCATCTTCGTTACTGGTTTATGCAGATATGAACAATACCGATCTAACCGCCGCTAATTTTATTGGCGCAGAATTACGCCATACAGACTTGCGCGGTGCTGATTTAACGGGGGCATATTTTGAAAATACAATCTTAACGGATGTGGACTTACGGGGTGCCAATTTAAGTTTAGTTGACTTTCGCGGTGCAACAATTAATCCTGGCACATTAATTGACGCGCGATCGGAACGAGTTGCAGAATTAATTAATCAGGGTGCAGAAGGAAAAAACTTGCGGGATGCTGATTTATCCTCTGCCTATTTAGCGGGAATGGATTTACGAGGCGCTATTTTAAGCGGGGCAAATTTAGAGGGTGCAAATTTGGAGGGTGCGGATTTAACCGGGGCAAAGTTAATCGATACTAATTTAAGGGATGCCAATCTAGACAATGCGATTTTAGAGAATGTTTTCTTCTGTCGCACGATTATGCCCGATGGAGAGGTGACTCCTTGCGATCGCCGATAAAATCGATCGCCAACTGGGAAAACTTTGCAACCAAGCAAGGCGATCGCATTTGAGTTGGGGAAGCATTCCTTTGTAAGCCGATTATCGAATCGAAGATTACGATAGGGGGATTCTCGGTATTTCTGCTAAATGGGTCAGGAAACTGATGCTAGGGGCAAAGAAATATTCCCCACCTTTCATCGAAACCCAAAGTTTAAAACTGTAATCCTGCGTCTCTTCTTCCCCCCATTTTTGCGGCCATTTTTGTGTGCCTTCGGGTTGACCGATTAAAGGATCGGGACCAACACCAACTTTAACAAAGCGAGTAGGATTTGCCCATCTCGACTGCATAAAATTAAACTGGTTTTCAATATTGGCTTGAAAACAAAGGAACAATAATCCCGACCCCGTTTCAGGTGTTTGATTCGGGTCGTTTTCTCCATAACTAACGGCGCGTCGGGCAATCCGATGATTTTTCTCGATCGCTAAAGCCTCATCATAACCGGGGGAAGACTCTACCCGACCCGTATCTCCGCGAGGATTGGTTTTGCGAATATGGGCGTGAAACGGACATTTTGTTGCTGCTACATCCTCATCATAATTAAAGTTATTGGTTGGGGTTACAGCATAGGTGGGAATATCGGATTTAGTGACAGGAGTTCCATCTGGAAAACGACCGATCGCGAAAGCCGCCGCTAAATCCTCTTTAATGTTTAAAGTTTGGGCAAGTTGTTGTCGATCTTGGCGAAATCCCTTAACATTTTGTTCGAGTTTTCGATAGACCAAATAACTACCGTAACTGTCTTCTGTTTTGCCATTGGGATCTTTAACCAGAATAACATTTAAGGAAGCTCGAGGATCCCATTGACTAAAATTGCAATCGTTAGTTTGCGCCCTGACAATATCTCGCTTGATAAATAGAGGCTGGCTGACCCCATCCACAAAGCCAAAATGTTCGACGATCTGTCCCGCTTTATTCCTGAGAATAAAGCCATCTTCTCGATGAAGAATGACAGCAACTTGACGCACTGCTTGGGCAATCTGGTTGACTGTTTGTAATAAATCGCTAAGATTGTCATCAGCGATTAAAATCAAGGCATGAATTTCATTCTGGAGACCTGTTTCCCACTGTTCGACTTTGGGATCTCCTAAAAAAGCTCGGATTTGCTCGTTCTTCATCCCCATGGTAAAAGGCCGATCTTTAGGAACTTGAAAAGGTTCAAAGCCCAATTTTTCATAGCCTTTACGAGTTAAGAAAAAATTCGCAAAAACACCTCCTGAAATTCCTTCTTGTCGATAGCATAAGGCTTCATCAGCCTGCTTCTGAGCGGATTTAACATAGGTTTGGGTAAAGTCTTGTATCCATTGTTTGGCGCGATCGCTTTGTTCGGGTTGCCATTGTAAAAAGAGATGCACGCTATAATCCCGTCCGTGTCCCTTCAAAATGTTTCCCTGTAAATCTTCAAGTAACCCTTGATATTTGCCAGGGTTATCGGGGTCGATTCCGGTTTCTGGGATATTGATTAAATCTTCTGGTCTGAGGGGCATAAGGTTATACCTTTTTCGTGAAGGTTGGCTACAAATTTTTGAGAGAAGGATTGAGAAAAATTGAGAAAAATTGAGAAAAATTGAGAAAAATTCTGTTATTATCCCTCAAGTTTCACCATTTTGGCGTGGGAAGGTTTCCCGATGTCATTGAGGTAAAACATCATGTAATATCCTGGAGGATAAAGATTGGCATTTTCCGGGGCGGTAAATGCCACTAAAGAACCATCTTTTAAGATTTCAATCGGCAACTGTGCTAACCGTTGACCATAATCAAAAGAATGGGTAATAGAGCCGAGTTTATTGAGAACAAGAGAAGCCGTTTTTGTACTATCCTTAACGGTAATGCTTCCCGGTTGACCATATTTGAGAATATCGGGGGCGCTGATAATTTCCGGACGGGGACCTGACTTAAATAAATAGGGAGGACTAAAGATTTCTCCTTTCCAAATTTCCGCCGGAACAAAGGGTTCTGGATCTCCTTCAACAAAATAATATTGCGGCTCTTTATAAAATGTTTTCACATCAAATTCTACAGCTTGACCGAATTTATCTTGTAACTGGGCAAATTTGAAAAAGGTGGTTTGATCGCCAACAACATCCACATGAACTTTTCCCTCTTCGTCTCGGGCGGCTCGATTGGCATTTCCACCTAAAACTAACACTCGAGCGTCGGGTAATAAAACGGCCCCATTATGATACAGTCTGGGATATTTAGCAGACTTTAATAATGTCGTTTTATAACCGGCTTCGGCAGTTTCATCGGGGGTCATTAGTAACGGTTTGTAAACGGGTTTATACTCCGGATATTCCCCCCCATTAATGACTAAAATTTCTTGGCTGGGCAAAATAACTGCTTGTAAGTTAGCCCTAGGGGGATTGAGAAAATCGGGAAAAATTTCCCATTTTCCATTCTTTTCACCGCTATTTTCCGGGGAAATCCAATGTTGCAAGCTGGTGGAAATTCTTGCTCCTGGAAATCCCGATGTATCGCCACCCCGGCCAAAACTAATACTATTGGTGCCGATAATCCCTCCTAAGAGTAATACTTCTTCAGAATTGGGAACTTGTAGGGCTGTGCCATAGGCTTTGCTGGTTTCCGCTCGATTTGGACCTCGTTCAAAGCTCACAGAAACTGCTCCGTCTTCTGCTTCTTCAATAGTCATTAAATAGCTTTTTTTGCTCAGATGAGGAACTAAAACTCCAGCAATACCCGCTTCATCTCCAGTGAGTAATAGTCGTCCATCAGCTAAGGGAAAAACACGAGGATAAAGATCGACACTATCGTAAACATCCTCATCTTCTACAAGGGTGTTAAAAGGACTGTTTCTAACGGTCGTAAGATCGATATAATGTAGTTTTTGGGTTTTGGGATCGTAAATTTCGATGCTGGGGTTAATTTGATTGGGTTCTCCCCATTTTAAACCGGAAAAAATGACAACTTTACCATCGGCGAGGGGAATTAAACTGGGATACCAACGCCCTTCTTGCATCTCTCCTAAGTTTTTCCAAGTCTCTGTTTGCCAATCATACAAGTTGATCTGTTTTGTCCCCGTAAAGGCTCCTCCAGGGTAATAACGTCCGGTTCCACCGATAAATAAAACATTACCATCGGCTAATTGGACGTGACCCGAACAAAAAAGGTCGTTTGTTGTTCCATTTTGTAGGGCTGGAGGGGAAGGAATGCGTTTGAATTCTCCTGTGCTGGGGTCGAGTAATCCTGTATTATCGATCGCCTCGTAGTTAGTAGGATCGATTCCTTCAATAAAAGCGTATTCGCCGTTTTCTTTAATGAGGGTACTGCGAAAACTACTACCATTTACCATTAAAACTTTACCATTGGGTAAAAGGGTTGTATGGACGGACTGGATGCGATCTCTCTGGGGAGGCATAGGGATAGTTTTCCACTGTCCCATTGTTTTTCTTCCTCCGGAGACAGAAGCGGCGATCGCCATATCCCCACCCCAGAAAATTGAGGATAAAGTGAGGAAAAATATCAAAAAGATGGAGATAATCCCTCTAGGTTTGGGTAATAATTGAATGATCATTGAATTATTTAAGAAAGCCCGATAACTTTTTTAACTTTTTTGATTTTCTGTTGGGTTTTTTGGATGGCTGCATCTGCAATATCGTAGGCATTGGGATAGCTATTGGGGGCATCTTCTCCTGGTATCCAAAACTTGCGTCGCGTCAAGCGTAGGGAGTTTGCAAAAGCGGGAATAGCATTAAAGATTTCTACGGCGATCGGTCCTTGATAGACTCGTAAAATGGGTTCTAGGAAAGATTGCCAAGATAGCCAACTGGTATGCAAAGCGCCGCGATCGGGGGGAGAAACTTGCACGTAATGCAATCTTCCTTCTGAGGCCAATTCGGCTACTTGGGTTTTAAATATCTCCGGACCTTCTCCATCTAGGGTTTCGTGAGCGCTATCAATTACTACCCCAACTTGTTTACTTTCTACTCCTTTGAGAAAGTCCATTAATTGCGACAATTTATTGGGTCCGGGAGTTTCCCAATGGGTAATTGGTTCGATCGCCAATTTAACGTTTTTCCCCGTAGCATATTCGCCGAGTTCATTGAGAATGGGTTGTGCTGCTTGATAGCGTACTGCAAGCAGATCTTGCAGGCGATCGCTCCAAATTGGCTCGTTAAAGTCTGTGGTGGGAAAAACGCCATAGGGAATGACAATAGGACCCATCATAATTTGACCCCTTAAAGCCGCCGTAATATCAACCCTAGATTTCAGATATTCTAGGGCTTTTTCCCGTTGTTGCAAGTAGGGAGAACTGGGATCGAAAGTGCGAGTTGCTCCTACATTTGTAGAAATTTTAACCTCACCTAATCCTTTCGAGTCCAAATAAGCCCGCAGCCCTGTATAATCTGCCAAATCTTTTGAGTAATTTGGGGTATTGCTGGGAGGAGCAATGGGAAATTCAAACCCACGATAACCAAAAGTTTGTAACTGTTGAATGCGCTCTACCACGGTTTGCCGATATGCCAAATTATCGGGCTGCATATCCGTGGTGAACATAAAAAAACTGAGGTAAATATCTGGCAAAGAGGGTGAGGTACTCATAAGTCGCTTTTTAATCGATTTCCAAAGTTTGCACATTAACCCGAATATTAGAGGTTAGTTTGATTTTTACTGCCGATCTTTCTAATCATCAGTAAATCAAGTGAATTAGACAATTAGAGGGGTTTGTTATTCCAAATTTGGCGGTCAATTTTCCATTCTCCACACTCTTTTTTCATTAACCAAAGAGCGCGAAATTTGGCCTGTTTAGAAGGGCTGTCATCTTCGGGATAAATGGTTGCCAGAGAGATGCCAATGACATAACCAAAATCCCCCATTACCTCAATTTCATCAGCCGTGAAAACCGGGTCGATGTCTTGATGGGCAATGCTCTCGGCAAACCCTGCCATAATATCTTCCCGACCGCAGCGATCGGGGACATTGGGAGCCATCCAGAGGGCATTTTCGGTGTACATATCGCCGTACCCCTCGATATTTTTGGTTCTCGTGTTTTCAGCATAGACTTCCTCGAAGACCCTTCTAATTTCGCTGCGATCGCGACTTTCCATTGCCTACCTCCTTTTATTTTGTGATTTTGTGACGGAAACCAACTTATAAACCTGTTGCTTTCTCCAGATAACAACGAGCCATTAACGCATATTGCAAAGGGTTGGCTTTGTTGGGGTCTTGTTCGGCTTCAACGATTAACCAACCTTGATAATTCACGTTGGCTAGGGTTTGTAAAATGGGGTTGAAGTCGATAACTCCCGCGCTATCTCCGGGGACGGTAAAAGAACCCGCGCGAATGGAGTCGAGAAAGCTCACTCCCGAGGCGATCGAGTCTTTTAATACCGACTCGCGGATGTTTTTCATGTGAACGTGCTTGATGCGATCGGCATATTTCGTTGTCAGTGCCTCAATTTCTGCGAGAATTTCAGTGGATGTTTTATTGGAGTCCTCGGCAATTGCATAGTAAAGGTGGCCTGTATCGAGAAGTAATTTGAGATATCGAGGATCGGTATTTTCCATTAAGCGATCGACATCTGCTGGGGTTTCGACTCCCGTTCCCACATGGGGATGGTACACCAACACCATCCCTGCATTGTAGGCTTGTTCTCCTAAATCATTTAATCCTGCCGTTAATTGATCCCATTGTTCGTTGCTAAAAATCGGTCGGTTGGGTAAAGGTGCGATGGGTTGTTGATGGACGGCTCCTCCCAGTTCGGCGACGACGATGGTATCTTCATCAAGGGACTGCATGAAGGCCATTTGTTCGTCAAAGATTCTTTGACTATCTGCGGCTGCACCAATGGTGAAAAATGTTCCCACCCACGGCTCGGAAATGGTGATATCCCGCAATGCCAACTCGCTTTTTAAGACTTCCATATCCTTGGGGAATTTGCCGGACATCTGTGAACCTTTAAAGCCAGCCAGTGCCATTTCGCTGAGAATCTGACGGTACTGGGTGGGGGGAACCGTATCGATGCTGGGATCGTCACTGTTGCTCCAACCTGTTGGGGTAATACCTAAACGCACTAAAGCAGGATCAAAAGTGGGGGCAATAGGAGTGGGATTTGAGGGACAAGCAAATTGCTTGTAAGCATCGCTGCTTGTATCGGCATGAGCGGGAAATGCAGGGGCGATCGCCATTAAGGTTGCCAAGACTGCGGCGATCGCGAAACGTCCGATTTTTTGCAACAAGGATTTACTGTTTCTGAGGATAGATATCATGAATGTCTCCGTTTTGAATGATTCCTTAGTTTGTGTTTGTCTCAATGATGTGCGCATTCATCTGCACCAAACTGGGCAACATCGCCGTTATAAATCGTACTATTCGGCATGATGGCGCGAAAGAGATCGACATCGCACAGATCCGCGTCTCTGAGATTAGTATTGATCAACCGAGACCGTCGCATCTGAGCATGATTTAAGTTAGCTCCCGTGAGAATTGCTCCCGTGAGAATCGTGTTATTAAAATTGGCATTGCTGCCATCTGCATCAGACAAATCCGCATTGGATAAAATGGCTGAGTCCAGATCCGCGTCCTTGAGATTCGCTTTCACTAAGGTGGCGCGATCGATCAGAACATTGTACAAATCTGCGTTGCGGAGCGTCGCATTGGTTAGATCCGCTTCTGATAAAGTTGTCCCCATGAGGATAGCATCAGACAAATCCGCTCCCGATAAATTCGCTCCTCGAAGTTTGGCATCATTGAGTAATGTTCCCGTGAGATTCGCTCCCGTGAGATTTACTCGTAGCATTGCACTACCGTATAAATCCATTTGAGATAAATCTGCCCCCGAGAGATCGCAGTCATTACACTCATTGGTTTTGAGTAAATGAGTGAGGTCACTTTGGTCATAAGCCCAAGCTGGCAAACTAAATAGGGTCAAGCTAACGATAACGGTCAGAGCGATCGCGCAAAGGGTGCGAAACCAAGATTTAATGTTCATGTTTGTGTTGGATTGGGGAAAACTAAAAAACTAAAGTGGGTTTGTTTGTAATGATTCGTCCAGACCGAGCCTTAATATCTAATCATTGAGACTTGATATCGCCCTCAGAAAGTTAACTCGGTTTGGCTGCGGGGGCGATGGATACGGGAGGAGCGCTCCAAGTCCCGTAGCCTGGCGGTTTGGCTGCGGGGGGATTAACCCCAATCGTCTTCCACAAGAGTCCTTCTGGATAGGCATAAGGAGCGACAATAAAAGTCGCATCATTAAGGCCAGCACCAAACATCTCGTGCCAGATGGGGGAAAGTTCTTCCCAAGTTGCGATATACCAGAGTTTGATGATATTCCTGGCGATCGGCCCTAGTTTGGGGGACACCAGAATCGGATCTAAACCGCGATCGTGAAAAATTTGCAACAATTCTGCAAACATCTCCCCACCAATGATGCCGCGCACGGTATCAAAGTAAAGGGATGTTTGTCCGGTTCCTAGCAAATCAAACCGAGAAAATCCGGTAGCGACGATGGAGAAATCCAAGAAATACTCCATAAATTCGGGCGCATCAATATTCACTCGTTATTTACCTCCACAAAATTTGAGCTTTAGGGTTTAATCTGCGTTACTGGGGGGGATCTAAGCGATAAATTGGCGCCGCATGGCATCCATCTTGCCGCCCCGGAATGGGGTTGCGAATCAAACTATTCGCCAATTCTTTGAGCCGGAACATTCCTCCTACGGCGGGAAGCAGTTTGTCAGGATGACCGTTAAAGGAGAATTCAAGTTGTGCGAGGAACTGACTGTAGGCTTGCTGGAACTCTTGAGCGTGAGTATAGACCTCCGTGCCTTGAGGATAATCCTCCAGTTTCGCATTCTCCAAGACGGGATAAACGGCATCCCAATCCACGGTAAAGGTTCCACCTGTGGGGCGATCGGGTTCGTCCGACTCTAGTGGATTGTTCTTATCTACTACATAGTATTGACCCAATTCTAGTTGTTGAAAACGATAGTAGTGAGAAAGTTCTCTTTCTGCATCGTAGATCGCTCCGATTCTGGAGCCTTCCCCTTGCTCTTGAATGACTTTTAAGGCGCGGATGGCAGAGCGAATATCTGTCACGGGAATGACTTCTCCTGCGCCATTATAGTAGTATTCCGGGGTAATTTGCTTGTTCGGATCGCCACAGAAGAGGGCATCTCCCATCTCGCGATGCAGTTCTTGCATACCCCGGATCACCTCTGCATAAAACAGCCCGATACTGTAGAAACCTTGGGTGGGATCGAGGCCGAGAATCCGCAACCATGAGTGTTTTCGCGGTAAAACTAAGGGTGCATCTTCCGGCACTTCCTTGGAACGTTCGATCTTGAGAAATGTCTGTACGGTTTCTGGGGAAAACTTACTGACATTCACTTCAAAATCTGTTTCTCCGGTGGGTAGCTTGGTCGGATAGGTGGGAATAAAATTATCGGCTGTCAATGTTCCTTGTATGTTCCCCCCCACGGCATTGAAGACATTGGCGGCCAAGGTCAAATGAAGCATTTCCTCTACGGCCACGGCGCGAATAATGTGAAATGCGTCTAGATTCGCGCCTGGTTTAAGGGAGTAAAGGGCAGTTAGGTAAGGGGGAAGGGTTGCGTGTTCGATCGCCATGCCCTGAATCAGATAGTAACGCAGGTCATCAATCGTTTTAATCAACCTTAATCGATCGCTCATCAGTCATTCCTCTGTTGGCAATATTTTTGTGATGTTCTAATTGTGAATTGGTATTAGGTATTCAAGTCCCGCAGCATTTCTTCGGAGGCTCGGAAACTTAAGGCCGCAATACTTAAGGTCGTATTGGAAGTGCCAATGGTGGGCATACTTCCGGAACCGAGGAGATAGAGATTCTCGTGATCCCAAGACCGCAGATGAGAATTTACCACGGAGTTGTCTTTCGTCGTTCCCATAACATGAGTTCCCGAAAAGTGGTTTCCGCCCCGAAACCAGTAGCCTTCTCCTTCGTACTCAAAGTAGGCAGGATCTGATGCGTCGTAGTGGGTATGGTCTTCTGCACCCAAGCGATCGAAGATCGTCCGAGAAAGATTACGGGCAGAGGCCATGGCCTTTTTGCAATAATCGGGGATATTAAAATGAATGACGGGACGATAAATTCCCAGTTGATCTTTGTATTGGGGATCGATGGTGACTCGGTTATTGGCATCGGCGGGTAATTCGCACATGAAGGCTAACAGAAGTTGCCGCGAGATGCGATCGATCAGTTCCTCACGCAGTGCAACTCCGTATTTCCTTTGATTATCAATGGCATCCTGCACGATGTTATTTACACCGGTACCCGACCAGCCCCAACCGTCATTATGAATATCAATCCCAAATGCCGATTGTTGCTGGCGAAGATTGCCTGTGCGAAAGGAGGCGATACCGGATGTGACGAGGGGTCCGCGCATAGTACCGGTGCGTTCGGGCATTAATGCCCAAGCGAGGAGGAAGGGGTGATCCATAAGATTGCAACCCATTAACCCACTGGTGCTAGGTAGTCCGGAAGCCAGCATGAGTTTCGCATTTTCCACTGCATTAGCGGCTAAGACAAATAAACGACCCCTGGCGGTACCAACGGTATGTTCGGGAGAGTTCTTATTTTGATAGTGCTTGTAGTGAATGGCGGTAACGCGACCGGTTTCGTTATCAATTTCTACTTGGGAGGCGACGGCTTTGGGAAGGAGATGGACGCGATCGGGAAAAGCGATGGTATTTAAGGTTTTACGGGCATCATATTTGGCTTGAACCGGACAGATGGAGACGCAGTTGGCGTTCCCTTGGCAACGTTCTCCATATTCTACCGGATTTTTACTGGCCACGCCATCGGGAACGAAGTCATAACCATTGTTGTAATTGCGATAGTCAGGGTTCGGGATGCTATTGCGACCTTGGGGAAAGGTACTGAGTTTTAGGAGAATGGTTTCGCCATGGAGTTCAACTGTTGTCCCGTGAATTTTTTCGCTAACTTTCTTATCTAAGTAAGAAGGAGGAAGTTCTTTCATCGGCAAGACATAACCATCGATAAAGCGGATGCCTAGCTCTTTTTGCTCTCCTGTGTTCCCCGAAACCCCAATCTCATATTCTGCTTTACGGTAGTAGGGCATCAGTTCGTCATAGGTTATGGGCCAGTCCAAACCTTGTCCGTACTTACTGCGTAACTCAAAATCTTCGGGGATCATCCGGAGGGTTTTTCCTTCCCAGTGCATGGTCGTACCACCTAGGATTCGGGTATAAGAACCGCTCAGGGGTAGGGGACCTTTTTCTTCAAAATAGCCATTCGCACCATCCGTGGGGCTAAGAGCATTGGGATTTAAAGGATAAGGGGCGTTGGCATTCTTTTCCAAAGCACCGTAGAAAGTTTCAACGTAACTCTGAAAACCTTCAAGGGTTAAACCCTCACCGGTTCCTGCCTCAAGAATTAGGACGGTTTTCCCCTGT
This sequence comes from Spirulina sp. 06S082, assembly GCF_034932145.1. Classification (NCBI taxonomy): domain Bacteria; kingdom Bacillati; phylum Cyanobacteriota; class Cyanophyceae; order Spirulinales; family Spirulinaceae; genus Spirulina; species Spirulina sp. 06S082. Next base: position 13,744 of record NZ_JAYGHV010000282.1, read on the forward strand.
TCGCTCAATTCTTTGGCAACAATTGCTCCGGCAACCCCTGCACCGACAATAACAACATCATACTCAGTGTTTGAGACGGTTGTTCTGTCAACGAGGTTTACCATCGTTTTGCTTTGATTCATCGCTTTTTTGTTCTCAAGGTTTACCCATAATTTTGTGAGCCATGTGAATCTAGTGAAAAATATCCTCTCACTAGATATTTTTCACTAGATATCTTTTTATCTGCCGGAATGAAAAAGATATCGAACAGGTTTACTCTGAATAGTATTCTATTGTAAATCTCTTTACCAAGGTGATTATAACAGGGTAAATTTTGAAACTACAATGAGTAAAAATACTCAATAAGAGAAACAAGAAAAAATTGCAACACTCAGAGAATTCGTCAAGCAAGAGCAATATCAAAATGCGATCGTAGAAAATTAAAAAATGTGAACCTTGTTTGAAATTAACTGAAGGTAGTGTAATTTGGGAACGAGTCGGTCATATCACTTACTTTAAAAGTTAGGTTATGCCATACGGCGAACTGCAAATCAATCTTATCAGCGATGATTGTCGCGATCGCCCACAACCTACAAATTTTCCGCGCTTAAGGAGAACCCATGACTAAATTGAAACGGATGCTACTCGCACTGAGTAGCACACTACTGTTGGTGGGTAGTATTTTCACATTCAATGCAAGTGCTTTGGCACAGACCAATGCAATTACCCCAGAAGTTAACATCGACCAACAAACCTTGTTAAATGGGGATTATACCCTGCGTAAAGTCTTAGAATCGGGGGAACAGTTTTTCAGCGTTCCTTTTACGCCCTATGATGGCAAAACTGGGGATGGAATGGGAGAGGCTCGAATTCCTTCCGGTCCAAAATCTGCCCAGAGGGAAGCCTTTTATCCCCATGCCGATATTAACTTCCTGAAGCTCAATGGTTTGGGGGCGCAAAGCTGTTTTGAGTGCCACAATACCATCGGCACTTATCACGCACCCGGTACGGAAAGTCAAGCAATGGTGCGTAAACCCGGCGGGACGGGGGGGACGGCTGGATTTGCCTCTAACGCTTTCATTAATGGTGATTTTCCCAACCCCTTGACGGAAATCATCCGCAATTCCCCTCATGCCTTTGGGAGTGGGTATGTTCAGGAATTGGCAAACCAAATTACTCATGAGTTGCAAAGCATTAAATCCCTCACTCATAATCTAGCTCAACGAAGCCCCGGAAAGAACGTTTCACAGTCTCTCGACTTCTCTCGTGCCGTTAGTTCCGACAACTATAACACTTACAACGTCGGGTATGGACTTTTTTCTTCAACTTACAATCCTAACACCGGGCAATTTACTGACGATACCAGCCAAGTTAGGGGAGTGGCAACAGATTTAGTTGTTCGTCCCTTCCAATGGAAGGGGATCGCTTCCAGTCTTCGGCACTTTGTCCGCGATGCGCTCAATTTCCATTTCAGTATGCAAGCCTCGGAAAAATTCGGTCACTTCGATTGCGATCGCGATGGCAAAATTGACGAAATGACGGTGGGGAATGTCACGGCCTTAACCTCATTTGTAGCTATGATCCGTCCTCCCACACAAGTTATTCCCTCCGGAAAAGAGGATGTAGTCGCTCGGGGGCAACAACTTTTCGGACAAACTTGTGCGAGTTGTCACATTCCAAAACTGAGAATTCAGTCACCTCTGACAACATTAATTGCCAACCCAAACCAAAATCCAGATCAAATTCTTAATTGTCCCGGAGGTGGAGGCGGCAATTCTTCAATTATTATCCCCGAACCTTCAACCGAATCTTTAGCGGTAATCCGACAGTTCAAAGCATCCGGAATAGAGGGACGCTTAGAAGAAGCTGTTCGGATCTCAAACTTGAATGAAAATTCTTCACCAGAAGCAGTACAAAACCTGCTAGAAGAGTCGTTCCGTTCTGTTGCGCCAACAGCTTTTGACTCGAGTGCATTGGGTTATACACTTCATTTAACTCCAACCGCAGCAGACAATTTACCCAATTATGTCTATCCGCGTCTACCTGAAACACAGCTATTATTTGCGGACAACGTCATTAATGTACCGCTCTATAGCGATTTAAGACTCCATGATATGGGTGAAGGTCTCTCGGATACCGTGGAACAACAGACGGATGTTCAAGGCATTAAAATTCCTGCCCGTCAATTCTTAACACGACCTTTGTGGGGGGTTGCGGATAGCGGTCCTTGGCTGCATGACGGTCGCGCTCGGGATCTCAAAGAGGCGATCTTAATGCACGAAAGTGAGGGAAGCGAGGCAAATCCTGCAATTGAAGCATTCAAAAACTTGGGTTCCGATGGGCAAGAAGCAATTATTGCTTTCCTCGAAACCTTACAATTGCCTCCCCTGCCTAATAATGCTTTACCTCTGCCTAAATAATTACATTTGACAGACAATTTTTCGAGTTTCACCGCGATCGCTTTGTCTGGGCGATCGCGTCCTCTCTACAAACTCGCTGCAGCCCTTATGCTTGTTTGCACTCGAATCATTGAGGGTATAGCGATACAGTACATTCTCGCTCTTGTCCTGCAAAATATCCTTGGGCGATCGATTTCCTCATAATGCTCAGGTATTATCGGGTAGGGAATCAGGATCGATCCCATTCTCTAGGAGTAGTTGTCGGAGGCGATCGCATTTTGCTCTCATAAAGCAATTCGATAAGCGCGATCGTATTACTTTTCATTACTCCGAAGTGGTATATGGCATTTGACAAGTATTTCAGGGATTTTAGGAATTAATCAGAGTGGATATATTGAGCCTAATTTGGGGCTTCGTCAATACACTTTTCCGCAGTCAGAAAACAGTTATGGAAAACTCCAGAAATCTGTTTGTCTATTTGATTTTTATACAGTGAATGAAAATGAATTTATTTACACATTTGACAAATGGAGATGTTTCTTCTCTCACCATAAACCATTTACAATAGTTTTAGAACTAAATCATGAGTATCTTCAGCCAGATATTATCCAAAATCGTTTTGCACGCGAAGATGTAGGCTATAAAAAAATGTGGATTCCTTATGTAGAAGTATGGTATCCAAAGGAAATTCCGATCTCTGCAATAACACGTTATTTTGTTATTCCTACCTGTGAAAAATATGAATTTACAGCCTTAATCTCTCAATATTGTTTTAATCCATTTCCAACAATGCTGAAGCGATCGCACCGATACCAAAAGCAAAAACCATAGGTATAGGGCATTTAAAGAAAAAACTTAAACCAATACTGCCCAAGGTAGATAGTACTGCAGTTCCGATGACAACTTGTTCCTCTCGACACCATCCTTTATGTGACTTAATCGTTTTGAGAATAGAGGAAGGGATCGGCTCCGGCATCACCGCATGAGGAGGAAACGCCCAATAGTTACCCGATCGCTCTCGATATAAATCCGTCCAACCGTTTTCCATACACCATTCATCGATCCATTGTTGTTGGTAGTGTCTCATAGTTAATTCTCAATAATTTCAGGTCAAGTTTAAGGAAGTATTAACAGCCGTAAAGGGATATTGAGGTCATTTTTTAGCTTGAATGTAGAGAAAATCCTAGCAACTCCTGCCCGCGATCGCGCCAGAAAGAATAGGAAACTTTACATTTTCCGGCAATCTTAACCATTCTTTTCCTTTTCAGGCTGTTCCTTCGTCCCTTAAAATGAAGCGGGAATCATCTCGAAGAACTAATTATGACGACGTTTTATGTTAATCCAGTAACGGGAAATGATAGGGGAAATGGCAGTAGCAGTGCGCCTTTTAAAACCTTCACTCGCGCCCTCGATCGCGCCCTCCCGAAAACGACGATTTACCTCGCACCGGGAACCTACAGCACTACCACCCAAGAAAAATTCCCCCTCGTCGTCTCTACGGGAGTTACAGTCATCGGACAGGAAGCGGATAAAGGAGAAAATATTATTTTATTGGGAGGAGGAGAATATAATAGTCCCACCTTTCAACGGCAAAATATCGCTGTTTTGCTAGAAGAGCGATCGCAGTTACGGGGTGTCACGGTTAGCAATCCAGGCACGAAGGGGATCGGAGTATGGATTGAATCTACCTCTCCTTTACTCGCCAGCAGTACCCTCACCAATTGCGCTTTAGCAGGGGTTGTAGTCACGGGAAATGGCAAACCTTTACTACGGGATAATCGCGTCATTCGCAACACCTCTACAGGGATTTTTCTGCGGCGCAATGCCAAAGGAGAAGTACGCCGCAATGAATGCGAACAAACGGGTTATGGTATTACTATTAGTGATGATAGCGCCCCTTTGTTGGCAGATAATCGTTTGAGTAATAATCGGGCTGGAGCATACTTATCCCACCGCGCCAAACCCGTGCTGCGACGTAATGCTATTGAAAAGAATACGATCGCGGGAATTGTAATGAAGGATGAAGCGGAACCAGACTTAGGGAGTTCTCAAGACCCTGCTTTAAACCAGATTCGCAATAATGCCCGAGTCGATCTGCAAAATGAAACCAAGTTTGAGTTAATTTCCGCCGGAAATGAACTCAACCCCCAACGAGTTTTGGGTAAAGTTGTTTTTGCCGATCTCGAAGTAGATACGGGTAGTTCGGGACCGACCCAGTTTCGGGATGTAGAAGGACATTGGGGGACGGATTTTATCGATGGGTTGGTACAGCGAGATATTTTGCGAGGGTTTCCTGACGGGAGTTTTCAACCGGAAGGGAAACTATCTCGGGTTGCTTATGCTGCGGCGATCGCCAAGGCTTTTAACCTACCCCGACAGTTAGGGACTCGGCGCGGTTTTCGCGATGTTCCTAGCAATTATTGGGGGGCGGCGGCAATTCTCAATGCAACGGAAATGGGCTTTATTTCTGGGTTTGGCGATGGCACCTTTCGCCCCAATACTAATTTAACGCGGGTGCAAGCATTAGTTTCTTTAGTGAGCGGATTGGGATTGACGGGGGGAAACTTAGATGTTTTGGGACTGTATCGCGATCGCGCTCAAATTCCCAGTTATGCTTTGATGGCGGTGGCGATCGCCACCGAGAAGCGCTTAGTCACTAATTATCCCGATCTGGGTCGCTTAAATCCCTTACGAGAGATTTCGCGATCGGAGTTGGCAGCATTTCTTTATCAAGCCCTAGTTGCAACAGGACAAGCAACCCCAGTTTCTTCCTCTTATTTGGTCAACCCAGATCCTTATTTACCCTCCTTTATTGATACTAGCGAACATTGGGCGCAAGATTTTATCCGCCGTCTGGCTAGTGCAGAATTAGTGAGTGGGTTTGGGGATGGTCGCTTTAAGCCAGACGATCCCATCAACCGCGCCCAATATGCGGCTTTATTGGTCAAAGCCCTGAATCCCCCTGCAATTCGTCCGGCGGGGCAATTCCTCGATGTTGGGGCAAATTTTTGGGGTTTAGATGCTATTAATCGCGCCTATCAAGCGGGGTTTATTTCTGGCTTTCCCGATCGCACCTTTCACCCCGACCAACAGTTACAACGTTTGCATCTATTAGTCTCCTTAGCCGGTGGTTTGGGGCTATCGGGAGGGGATGAAAGTATTTTAAATCAGTATAGCGATCGCGCAGACATCCCCGCTTATGCCACCAGCGCGATCGCCGCAGCTACGCGATCGCGCCTGGTTGTCAATTATCCGACCCCCGATCGCCTACTCCCCAAACAAAATGCAACTCGGGCGGAAGCGGCGGCGGCAATTTATCAGGTATTAGTACATCAAGGGAAAATGAACGCGATCGCATCTCCTTATATTGCGACCTAAATCCAGTAGGCGATCGTTAATTCTCTATTTTAGGATATCCTTTGAAATAATTATTTTCATAGCAATATTCCGCTATAGTTTTTATTATTAACTGGCGATCGCCTCATCCTCTTAGACATTTTAGACATTTTTGATATTTTTTGGCACAATTATAGATAAGACCAATCAACAATTATTTTAATGATCGACCCTCAACAATCTGAAATTCAATTTTTGACATCCGCAGAATCCGCAGATGTGGATGCAGCCTTGCTCTCTTCCTCCGAGAAATTCCTGACCCGCCTGACTATTTCTTCTCTTAGATTGTTAAAAGTTATTGCTAAAGATTACAAAATTTCAATTGAAGAATTAACGCACCAACAGATTTTACAATGGTTTGAAAAAGATAGCAAAATTCGTAAAGAACAAGGAAAAGATGCAGCCGTTTTAAAATGGTAAGAAAAAATAATACAGTTTTTCAGAGTCTTGAATTTTCCCCGAACAAATTCGACCCCTAAATTTCATTACTCCGGCAAAAAGTTGCTTTTTAAGTTAAAATTGGCTTCTCACTGCCAATAACAGTCAATAGAGATCGCCTTCTTCGCCTTTTGGCAGCGATCTCGAGAATCAAAAATCCAAGAGGTACTATCAATCTATGAGCGTTCAAATTAAAGTTCCCAGTATGATGTGTGAGACGTGCGTTAACGCTATCAGCACCGAAATAAAAGCAAATTTGCCCGAAGCCAAGATTGTTGCCGATTTAGAGAGTAAAATGGTAACAGTGGATACAAACGCCTCAAAAACTGCGATCGCAGAAATGATCGCAGCAGCAGGTCACGAAACTGAAAATTAGGGTGTTAAACTGTCTTTGACCAACAGCATCTTTGAGCAACAAAGTTAATTAGGTTTTATCCCAAAAACAACCCATCGAAGACTGTCCAGAGGAAACCAGAAAAAATAAGGTCTTGGACTCGAGTAATAAAACGAGTCCGCGATCGCTGACTTAAGAGGTTGAAAAATTTACGTCAACTTCAAAAAACAACAACCTTTTTTGAAGTTAGCGTGAAGATTCAGCAAGATTGTGCATTTATGCCAGAAAAAAGAGTTTCCTCCCATGTAAATTAATTTAGAGTGGGAAACAAAGCGGTGATTACAACGTACAAAAACGAGGGTGAGATAAAAAATTATTCTCTATCTCCACATTCCCAAAAATGCGATCGTCTAGACCGAAAGACTGGTATGAATGTCTCTGTCTTACTAATTGGGAGTAAAAATTTTATAACAACTTTTCTCGAACGATACGAGACACCCATTGTCGCAGCGATCGAGTCCACCTCTAAAGCTGAAATTATTGCTGGTGTAGGTCAATATCAGCCGGATATCGTCTTAATTGAAACCGATCTTCTCAGAATTGCCGGATTGTGTTGCGAGATCAAAAAAAACAATTCCTTGGGTTTGGTATATTGTATTGCAGTTGAATATTATTGTTCTACTAACATCCTCCAGAGAGAACCCTCAAAACATCTACTGGAAACTGCTAAAGCCATTGAAAATCATGCCGATGCTTATCTTCAATTTTCAGGCTTAGATTCTTCTATTAATCAAAATATTGAAGCAGAAAAACGATTATTATTGGCCTATCTTCAAGTTGCTTACCGTCAAGTTCAGCAATATCGAGAACTCTTGAAAACTAACGATTTTCTTTCCTCTATTGCTCTTGCTGATGCTCTCACAGATTTAAGCAATCGTCGCGCTCTCGAGTGGGATTTACCTCGACAAGTTGAAAAAGCAAGAAAGAAAAATATTCCTCTCAGTTTGGCAATTTTAGATGTTGATTATTTTAAATCTGTGAACGATAATCATGGACATTTGGTAGGCGATCGCATTTTGCAACTTCTCGCTCACCGTCTGCGAAATAATATTCGAGAACAAGATACTGTTTTCCGCTACGGAGGTGAAGAATTTGTGATTCTCTTTCAGCAAACCAATACAGATACTGCTATGGCGATCGCCCATCGGTTATGCCAAATTATTAGTGGTACTCCTTTTAATATCGATCGCAATTTAATTTTATCCCTCACCATTAGTCTAGGATTATCTTCTCTTCAACCTGAAGACGACGATCGCGGTAGAATGCTGCTCAAACGTGCCGATCTTAATCTGCTCAAAGCAAAATCATCCGGTAGAGATCGGGTTGTTGGATAATGAGTAATCCCTGCGTAATTTTAATTAACAGCAGAATTTTTCAACGCAGCGAGCAAACATTTCTACCCCCAAACATAAGACACTTTCATCGAAATCAAAGCGAGGATGATGATGAGGATAAGCCAGTCCTTTTTCAGAATTCGCCGACCCGAGAAAAAAGTAACATCCTGGCACTTCTTTGAGAAAATAAGACATATCTTCCGATGCCATTGTTTGACATTCTGGAACAACACCAACGGGAGTTTCTAAGACTTCAAACGCGACAGAACGAACCAGATCGGCAATTTTGCTATCATTGATAGTGGGAGGATACAATCGTGTATAATCTAGATCGTAGGTTGCTCCGTAGGTTCGACAAATTCCCGCAATAATTTCTTCCAGTCGTTGAGGAAGAAATAAGCCGAGGTCGGGGTTAAAATATCTGATAGTTCCAGTAAGACGAGCCGTATCTGCGATCGCATTTTTTGCGGTTCCTGCGTGTAATTCTCCCACTGTCACCACTGCTGATTCAAGAGGGCTAATATTGCGGGAAACAATCGTTTGTAAAGCCATAACAATTTGAGCGCTAATAACCACAGCATCGATGGTTTGGTGAGGAATTGCACCATGTCCTCCTTTACCGAGAATGGTACAGCTAAACAGTTCTGAAGCCGCCATTAATGCCCCCGATCGCACCCCAATTGTTCCTAAAGGTAAACTATTCCAAAGATGTAATCCGATAATCGCATCAACGTCAGGATTTTTTAATATCCCCGCTTCAATAAGAGGTTTTGCGCCACCAGGAGACTCTTCCGCAGGTTGAAAAATAATCTTCACAGTACCATTGAAATCCTCGCGATGTTGAGAGAGGTAAAAGGCAATTCCAAGGGCGATCGCGCTATGTCCATCATGACCGCAAGCGTGCATAATTCCCTCATGTTGAGAACGATAGGAAACCTCATTTTCTTCTTGAATGGGTAAAGCATCCATGTCCGCACGAATAGCAAACACCTTTCCCCCATTCTTGCCCGCGATCGTTGCCACAATTCCCGTTTTTGCGATTCCGGTTTGGTGTTCGATTCCCCATTCTCGCAGTTTTTTGGCGATAAATTCCGCCGTTATTTCTTCTTGAAAACCCAATTCGGGAAATTGATGTAAATGTCGCCGCCACTCCACCAATTGAGGTTGTAAAGTGCGAATATCTAAACGAATTTGCGACCAGCGATCGAGATTAGTCGTGGGCAATGTAGAGACCATCTTAATATTGGGTTATTAACTTAAATTTTATTTTATCTAAAATACTAATAATAAAGTAAAAGGTGTTAAAATTATTATCGTGAATCTCCCCAAAATTCCATGACCTTTTTTAAAAATATTCCTTCTTGGCAATTACCCGAAACGGCAGTTACTTCGGAAACGCTATATGGCGATCGCCGCCGTTTTCTCAAAAGTTTAATCGGTGCGGGAATTGGTGCAACAGCGACTACTCTATTAGGCTGTCAAAAATCCCAAGCACAAAGTAGCGATCTTGAAACAACATTTAAGTTACCAGAAATCAAACCATTACTGACAAATCCCAATTTTACGAGAGTAGATCGCCCCATTACCAACCAAACTCTGGCCAGCAGTTACAATAATTTTTATGAATTTGGTGGCGATAAATCAATTTGGCGTTCTGCTCAAAATCTACCCACAGAAAACTGGAAAGTAGAAGTGACGGGACTGGTCAAAAATCCTCGCACTTACGATCTCGATAGACTGAGAAAAGAATTTTCTCTAGAAGAACGCATCTATCGCTTCCGTTGCGTGGAAGCCTGGTCAATGGCCTTACCCTGGGTAGGATTTCCCATGAAAGATTTAATGGCCGCTGTCGAACCCACCTCCGCAGCAAAATTCGTGCGGTTTACGTCGTTTTATGACTCTAAAATTACCACGGGTCCGGGTTTTCATGTTGGGACATTGCCCTGGCCCTATCAAGAAGGATTGCGTTTAGAAGAAATGGCCAACGAACTCGCTTTTTTTGCGATCGGGATTTATGGCCGCGAACTTCCCAAGCAACACGGTGCGCCAATTCGCATGGTTTTACCGTGGAAATATGGATTTAAGGGGGCAAAATCCATCGTTAAAATTGAATTTGTTGACCAGCAACCCGCCACTTATTGGAATACTTTAATTCCTCACGAATACGGCTTTACTGCTAATGTAGACCCGACTAAACCCCATCCTCGTTGGTCTCAAGCCAGAGAAAAATTTATCGGTAATACAGAGCAGTTTGATTGGGAAATTCGCGAAACTTTACCCTATAACGGCTATGGGGAATATGTTGCCAATTTATATGCTTAAGATGGAAAATCAGCAAGACAGCCTCAATACGATTAAACTCGATGGCTTTCTCAAAGTCGTTGGTGCTACCTCAACTGGAGGACAAGCCAAAATTTTGATCCAAAGCGGCCAAGTGAGGGTTAATGGCGAACTTGAAACTCGACGACGACGAAAACTGGTTGATGGCGATCGCGTATCCGTTAATGGGGAGATATTCCGCGTCCATCTTGACTCTGACGAATGAAAATAAGGGAAAATTACCAGAAAATAGAAATTTTCTCAAAAAAAATTCTCTAGGGGGGTGACACCCCTCACCCCAGATGCTATATTAGATTCATAGATGCACCCTGATGATTGGGGGAGTCGCCAAAATGGTGACTCTCTTTTTTTATTTTTTCCCAAATTCAGTTACCACAGACTGTTTGACAGCGATCGCGTCAAACCCAGACTAGGGAGATTAAATTTAACGTCTCTAGCCTGGGTAAAACCCATTTATTGGTAAGTTGCGCCGTTAATTTCGCCATCCTTACCACTACCTGTTTTGTCCGAAGCATCCCCCATCAGCGGCCAATAACCCACTAATCCTGGTTCATCCCCCACCAAACGATTGTTCATATCTCCTTTGATATTTTGTTCCCTGCGGGCAATATCCCAGAGGCGAATTTCAGTCATTTGACCCTCAAAATATCGTCCTGCAACGCCATCATCCCAACCTATAAACAGGGAACCATTATCGAGATCGATCGCGCCTTCATAATTGGCTCGGGCCACTTCTTCCCCGTCAATATACAAGCGGACACTATGACCGTCAAAAGTCCCTGCATAATGATGCCATTCAGTAATATCTATGTCGGGGTTAACAGTAGTATATCGCCACCCCCCGGCCGAAAAGATATAAAAATGGATCGATTTAGCATTAGCGTTGGGATGGAAGACGAAAGCATTGCGCTTGCTGGCAAAAAATCCAGTATTATTCCAAGTGGGAGTATTACTCTTCACCCAACAAGAAATTGTCATCGCCTCAGTAGGGTTGGGGAAATTGGGAATTTCAACATAATCCCCCTTACCATCAAAAGTGAGACTGGGCTGGAATTCAATCGGAGCGCCAGAAGCCGTGTTACTCGGGGTTGGAGTGACTGGATCTCGGGGAGTTTTGCCGCTATGAATCTGTCGCGCGCGATCGAGATATTCCCGCAAAGCCACCTCTTCGTTAAAATCGACCTTACGTCCAGCAATGAGAGACTCTTGCATCAAATCCCACATTGTCCTGAACAAGTGGTACTGTAGCTCTTTTTCCCCCGGTACAGTAGTGCTGGGTTGGGCCGGGTAAGTGATGCCGAGTTCGTCTAAACGATGGGAGAGGGCATAGTTATTGGCGATCGCCGGAACAACCCGAAAACCGCGTTTCGCCCCGATCGCTTCGGGAGGAAGAGCCATTTTCTCTCCTGCACGTTGTTCAAAGACTCGTAGGGTAGACAGATAAGCCCCTTCGCCGATAATGGGATGGCAATAGTCTGTGGGACTGGGTTGATTGATGCGATCTAACTTTCGCACCAAGGGGATCGTCGTCTCCATTTTGAACTGTTGTTTGACATTTTCATTGCCTACTCGCAACAAGTTCGCCAGAAACACGGAAGAGGCTGCATTATTGAGCATTCCTCCGACAGGAACAAAACCAGCCCATAACCCATTTGCCCCATTCAGTGCTACCTCAAGCGCCGATGCGTACATGGTACCGCTATTTTCATGCAGGTGAACGAGGACTTTTTTAGGAGGAGGGACTAAACTGCGAACCAGTTTGGTTACTTCTCCGACTTGGAAATGGAAAGTTGTTCCCAATTCATCTTCAAATAAAACAGCATCAATATGAGGGTGCGCCCCTAAATACTTGATAACCCGCACATAAACATCTTGATTCCGGTAAAATGCTTCAAAAGTATCGTAGATATTGATATAAATCCTGCCATTTCGGTCATCATGTTCGATGCCTCGGTCTTTCCATGCTTGACGAATCCATTCTACAGAAAGATCGAAGCGTTCGAGGGTTTCTTCGGCTTTGGCTTCGTCGGCTGTTGAGATAGAGAACTCAAACAGTACATTTGGAGCTAAAGCTGCAGCCTTTTGTAAAGGAACACTATTGCCTTGATCGATCGCGCCATTTTTAATTGCCCCAACCGGAGAAAATGCAAAACAGCCGTCTTTTTCCGCATCGCTTAATAGTTTGACAAACTGTTCATCTACAGTGTCCCAAGGTTTAAATTCTCCGAGCATAATATCTTGGAAACCAAACTCGCGAATCAGTTTTAAGGTGTCCATCTTATCAGAAAGACGATGAGACCAAGAGGAGTAGGCTGTCGGTTCTCGGATCGAGACATCCAGTATAGAAACTTGGAAGTCTTTCAACTGTTGCAATTTTCCTTCAATGCTGGCATTAACTTCATTAAATAATGCACCTTCTTGTCCATTTTTGTCAAAGGAAGGGAGTCTTGCTGTCATGGTTTATTTTTCGATCGGTGTGTATGCTTAAGATTAATATTTTCCCCATAACTAGGGATAATCAACCGCAACCTTGGCACTCATCTTGCGATATTGTCAAGAGTGTGTTTTATTTCTTAACATTGCAAGAAATTTTGTTACTTAATTCCTTAATCAATCGATTAATTGACTGAGAATATCAAAACGAAAATCATCAAGTAATCTCGCAATTTTCTGCCGTAAATGATTTTCTGTATCGGGAATTTCTTCGAGTAGTTTTCGCAATTGCGATTCGTTTATTTTTTGAGTAGCATCGCTAAATTGCTGCAACCATTGCATCGGCATAATAGCTAATTCCTCTCGGGTTAAATCTCCTAACGAAGGTTCTAAAGTGTCTAGGGAGATTGTAGCGCGATCGCGGGACAATACACTAAGATGATGTACTATTTTCTCTACAACAACTTCTTCTCGAAAAGGCTTGCTAATAAAGTCCTGACAGCCTAGGGCGATCGCGTTTTTCCATTCTTCATCAGAAGGGTTAGAAATAAGCGCGATCGCGATGGTTTTGTTGTCTGTTTTTGACTCTACAATTTGTTTGAGTAATTGTGTATTTTCAAGATGAGGAAGGGATAGATCGATTAAAATAATATGAGGTTGCCAACAATGCCAAAATTCCAAACATTCTTCACTTTCACTGGCAATTTCTACATTGAATCCTAATGGCTTGAGTATAGCAAACAAATTCTGACGACTTTCTGGGATTCCATCTGCTATCAGTAAGCGATATTGAATCGGTTCGAGGGGAAATATTAATTCTTTATTTTTTTTATTTTCAATGTTATTTTCGGGAGATTTTAAATAAGTTGGGATTTCAAAAGAAAAGATTGAACCCGAGTTTAAGGTACTCAATACACTAATTTCTCCACCTAATAAATGAACAAATTCTCGACAAAGAAACAGACCTAATCCTATGCCTTTTGACAAAGATAAAGCCTTTTTATCTTGTGTAAAAGGTTCAAATAAATGTTCTAAATTTTCTGATGATATCCCTTGCCCGGTATCTTCTACAGCAAAAGATAAAAGCAATAAATGCTTATTTTGATTGTTAATATTATTAATATTTTCAAGATTTGATGGGAATACAGTATTTACCTTTAAACGAACATGACCCTCGTGAGTAAAGGCAATTGCATTATCAAGAAGATTGATTAAAACTTGTCTGAGTTTGCGTTCGTCGGTTTGAATCAATTGATGTAAATTTTCCTCTAATTCAAGATGCAATTCTAATCTCTTTTGCATTGCCTTGGGACGAAAAAAATTGATAATTGTTGTGAGAAAATCATCAAGATAAAAACAATTTTTTTGCATAATTTCTTGACTATCATCAAGTTGAGAAATTGACAGAATATTGTTGATTAAACCGAGTAAATTTTCGCTATTTTCGTGAATAATTTCAACTTTTTTTTGTTGGCTTAAACCCAAGGAATCATCGCGTAATAATAGTTGAGTAAATCCTAAAATTGCATTCAAAGGTGTTCGCAATTCATGGCTCATCTTGGACAAAAAATCGCTCTTTGTCCGAGACGCTGATTCTACGGCGTGAAGTGCTTGTTGGAGATCGATTTCTATTGCCTGTAAATCAATTATTTTTTGCTCCAATAAAGCATTTGTTGCTTTGAGTTGTACCGTGCGTTTCTCAACCTGTTGTTCGAGATTATTTTGGGCATTGAGTAAGGCTATTTCGATAGTTTGACGATATTTTATTTCTGTTTGCATTTGTTGATTTTGTTTACTCAACTGATGCTGTAAACGTTGAATTTTTATATGGGTTTTAATTCGCATTAACATTTCTTGTAGCTGAAATGGTTTCGTAATATAATCAACTCCTCCTACCTCAAATCCTCTGATTTTATCTTTAAGAGAAGTTAATCCTGTCATAAATATAATTGGAACTTCAGCATAAACAGGATTTTGTTTGAGGCGCTTGCAAGTTTCAAAGCCATCAATTCCCGGTAACATTGCATCTAAAAGAATCAGATGGGGTAAAGAATGTTTGACTCTTTCAATAGCATTTTCTCCATCTCTTGCGATGATTACGTTAAATCCTTCTCCTGTGAGCAGATTGAAGAGGAGCTTCAAATTATCAGGGCGATCGTCAACAACGAGAATAGTTTCTCGATCGAATTTATCCATTGTTCATATCAATAAGCCTAATTTTTTTGTAAAGAAAGTTCTAGCGATCGCATCGGGGCAGAATTTTAATGTTTAAATCTTGATTTTTTCATCACTTAGGCGATCTTCTAGTCAAGAATAAAAGAATATACTAGCTAAGAGGGTTCGATCAAAGTATCCCATTTTGGTAAACTAGGGTTATGTTCTAAGTGTTTTTCAATTTTTTTCATCTCTCCTGCGGGGGATAGCCGATGGGTGTAAGAGGGTTCGCCAATCCCCTTCACTCGTAGCAAGAATCGGTCTATTACTAGGAGTTGTTGATTTTTAGCGGGTGCTAGTGACCGATTCTCTGAGAGTTTAGAGGTTTACTGATGCTTTGCTCTGTGTGGTAGAATTTAGTCTATCAAAGGATTTATTACGAATTGTAACAAACCCTTTGATAAAAGAATCTTGTATTTTGCAGGGTATTGGAAGTGCAGAACTTTGTTCACTCTATTGTAAATTTTTTTAAAAATTTCTCGACAAACTTGACAAAGTTATTGCGATCGCTTCCCCTGCCTCAATTTTCGCGCTATTTATCTGCAATACACCATGTTTCCCATGCGACAAATCAACTTTTTGCTTATTTTTCTCTTTAGTCTGGCGATCGGACTATTCTGTCTCGAAAATATCGAACTGGTGACAATCCAACTCATTCCGGGTTTTAAAGTGCAAGCCCCTCTCTCAGTGGAATTAGTATTAACGGTGGGAGTTGGAGCAACTTTAGCTTGGATATTCAGCGTGTGGGTTAAACTACAACGCCAGATTTTCACCCTACAGGATATGAACGCATCGCGATCGAAAGATAAACGCATCAAAGAATTGGAAAAAGATATCAAGCGCTACAAGCAAGAACTTGAAACGCAACTCACCCTCCCACCCGCCAAAAAATAAATAGAGTCATGGGGAAAGCACAAAAAATAAATTTGTCTCTCCCCACCCTCCCAAACTCCCCAAACTCCCCACCCCTCCCCATCCTCCCACCCCTCCCCATCCTCCCACCCCTCCCCATCCCCCCCACAC
>NZ_JAYGHV010000283.1:0-28488 GCF_034932145.1 Spirulina sp. 06S082
CGTGCGTTTAGCTGCAGCAATTTTAAAGGCTTCTTGAGTTTGCGGTGCAATAATTTTAGCAACCACATTTTGCAATGTTCCCTGTTCTCGACGAATCTTAACAACTTGAATGGGATCGAGAGCAAAATTAATCGCAAAACTTGCTGATAATTCCTGCAAATCTTTGGTTGAACTTTGGGCTGGAACTTCAAATTTCTGCACGGTGACATCATAGATATCCGCTTGAGAAATTAAAGGGGGTTTAAAATGCAATCCTTCCAATAAGGCTGCATCTTGAGCTTTGCCTAAAATGCTCAAAACGCCAGCTTGACCGGGGTTAATAATAACAAAAGAATTAAAGGCAACAAAAACCAGTAATGCGGCAATTAGTCCACCAATGAGGGGTTGCAAATTGGGGGTGGGTTGATTTCTCAAAACTCTCTCCTTTTTTTTACAGTTTAGCAGTTTAAACGAGATATTTAAACTATTTTATGGCTTATTTTTTGAGGGCGGCTCGATATGCTTTTTGTACGGTTTTTAGAATACCATCAAAGATCGATTTTGAAGAAGCTGTTGTGGGATCGAATTGTTGCAATTCTACTAAAAACTTAGCTTCTTCGGTGTGTACATCCCCATCGCTATAAATTAAAGCGCTAATGGCTTCGAGTAATTCTTCATAGTCGGCGCGATCGGGATTATCTCCTAGATAAGCCTTTCCCCACTCGTAACAGTCAGAAATGGGAATTTGTTTGGCTTCCGAGAGTAAGGCTTTGATGTCGGCATCTTCGGAAAGATTGTTATCTTTTGCCATTTTGTGCAAGTATTCTCGTTCTTCAACTTGAATCTCGCCATCTAGCCAAGCGGCGGCCATGAGAATTTTAAACAATTTTTTGGTTTTGTCGGGATTTACTTTTACAGTTTTCATCTTTCTTTACCTGCAAAGCGTTCTTCATAGATTAGTTTATTTTACCATTTTTGATTCCGCGATCGCGCTTTTTCTTAACAAAATCTTCTAGCTAAAATTAGAAATCTTCACAAAATCAAAGATTCAAGGATTTTAGCCTGCTGCATTGTTAATTAATTTAACCATAAAAAAACCGTCCATTGCGTGTTGTGTCGGTAAAATTTTTAACCAACCATGAGGAGAAAACAAGGTTGAGAAAGGAAAGGCGATCGCGGGAGTTTGGATACTCCAGTGAGGATGAGATTGTAAAAAAGTCGTAATAATCTCTTCGTTTTCTAGAGAGTTGAGGGTGCAAGTCGCATAGACTAAAATTCCTCCCGGTTTGACCCAAGTTGCGGTACTTTTGAGTAAGTTTTGTTGCAGCATCACCAGTTGAGAAATTTTCTCGGGTGTTTGTCGCCAACGGATATCGGGATGGCGATGTAGGGTTCCTAAACCCGAGCAAGGAGCATCTACTAAAACCCGATCGCCTCTACCAACAAATTCGGCAATATCGCAACTATCTCCCTTACGAATTGAAATAGAATTTAACTGCAAGCGTTGGATATTTTGTTGTACTTTTCGCAGGCGACTTGCAGCGCGATCGCAAGCCCAAATTGTACCGCGATCGCCCATTAATTCGGCAATATGATTGGTTTTTCCACCAGGGGCCGCACAAGCATCAATAATTGTTTCTCCAGGTTGGGGATCGAGGAGATGGGAAACGAGTTGAGCGCTGCTATCTTGTACCGTCCATAAGCCTTCTTTAAAGCCTGGTAATTGGGAAATATTACCGAGTTTTCCTTGCAAGCGTAAGGCTTGGGGAAGTAAAGGGACAAGGGTTGTTTTAATATCTGCTTTTTCGAGGCGCGATCGCATTTCTTCCAGGGTCGTTTTTAAGGGGTTAACTCGCAAATCGATCGTGGGAGTTTGGTTAAACCACTGACAGAGCTTTTCTGTTTCTTCGAGGCCAAATTGAGAGAGCCATGCTTCGATTGTCCAATCGGAAAAACTATGTAAAATCCCTAAAGATTGTATCTTATCTTCAGGTAGTTTTAAGGGATCGATTTCCTCAAGACTCAAACGCAAATATTGACGTAAAATGCCGTTAACAACTCCAGATAGGCGCTGAAAGCCATTCTTTTTGGCTAATTCAACCGCAGTATTGACAGCAGCAGAGTCGGGAATTTGGTCGAGATAGCGCAACTGATATAAGCCGATCTGAAGAATGATGCGTAACTCTAAGGGTTGTTGTTTGGCGGACTTTTTTCCAAATTGGTCGATGAGACAATCGAGCGATCGCTGTCGCCGAATAATACCATAAACTAACTCTGTGGTTAATCCTCGATCGACGGGTTTAATTTCAGGATTTTGCAGAGTGCGATCGAGGGCAATATCAGTGTAAGCTCCTTGACTATAAATTTGTTTGAGGGCGTTAAATGCGAGTTGGCGAGAGTCGTGCATGGGAGGGAAAATCGAGAGACAGAAAAAAGAGCATTACTCTATCGTAACGCTCTTGGTAAACTTTGAGATATAAGCTGGTTAGTAGGGTCAAAAAATAACGTTATACCATGAGTTCTTGGGATTCTTTTTCTAATAACTGAACAAGTCTTGTATCTCCTTTTTCTCGGGCAACTTGTAAGCGATAGTTGAGATTATGTCGCAAGTTACTTTGATGAATATCGGCAAGATTGAATTTATTTTTCTCTTGCGATCGCGGTTTTTGTTCGCAGGTTTTGGCGATCGCCGCCAATTGAGCATTTAAACTCGTTTCGGTTTGAATTAATGGACAAGTTTGATAAACCAAACCGCGATATTGTAAGCGAGGTTTCGGTTTAAGTTTGGGGACGTGTCTGGGATAACAACGGTGATATTGTTGTCCTCGATATGTTCCAATAATATTACTTTCAGAAACTTCTAAAGATAGAGGCTCACTCTCGTAACTAACGCCGCGATAACAAAGATTCATGGTTTTTACCTTCCGATCTTAAAAATGGATACAAAATCAAATTTTATTTCTGTATCTATTTTGACAATTTTTGAGATAAAAGTCAGCTTAATTAAGAAATCTTGATGAAATCTTGATAAATAGAGGGTAATCGATCCCTCTTCCTTTATCTTGGCTAAATAAATCCTTCGAGTTCGAGTTCTTCGATAGTTTGTAGCCCTCGGGGATCGCCGACACGCAAGAGCGCATCTTTAGCATCTTCTTTCACCCCAATTTCTTCATCCTCAACCAAGGCTTCGAGAAGGGCATCGATCGCCGTCGCATAGACGACATTAGAGGGCAATTCGCGGGCAAGTTGTCCTAACGCCCAAGCACAGTTACTGCGTACTGCCGCTACGGGATCGCGCCGCAAACCTTCGATTAAAGGGGCAATGGTAACGATAACATCTTCATAGTCTAAATGAGCAATTTGCGCCAGTCCGCTTGCCGCCCAGAGACGCACGGCAGAAATATCGGTTCTGAGGGCTTTGGTAAGGAGTCCCACCGAACGGCGATCGCGACAGTTTCCCAAGGCCCAAATAATCCCTTTTCGCACGTAGCCATTCCAATCTTGATAATATTGTTCGATCAGGGGTTCAACGGCATCCACACTCGTATTGCGCCCCAGTCCATAAGCCGCACTGACCCGCACGAGAGGACAAATATCGGTTAAAAGGCGAATGAGATGGGGTACGGCTCTTTCGTCCTGAATTTCGCTAAATGCCCGTGCAGCGATCGTCCGTTGGGTAGGATCGGCAGAGGTCAGAAAGGCAAGCATTTCCTCAACGTTGGGAGCTGCTGGCTCTTCTGGGCTGAGTTTTTCATCTAGAGGGGTATCTAGTTCAGCGTCAATATCGAGAGTGCTGAGGTCGTCTTCATTCATTGGCGATGGGTTCTTGTCTCCATTCTTGATTATCTGCCCAATAACGGTTTATTATTTTGGCTCTATAAGTTTTTTTACCATTAAAAGGGATTGCGTTTCATAACCCAAGCGTTTGTATAAGTTTAGGGCAGGGAGATTATGGCTGAAAACGTGAACGCCGATTTGCCGATCGCCGCGCTCCCGAGCCAGAGTGTGAGCGTAGTGCATCAATGCCGAACCAATACCGCGCTGGTGGTGTTCTGGATGCACATAAAGTAGAAAAATATAAGTATAGCGATCGCCGTTAATTTGTTCGATCGCATTGCCTATCCACAAACAAGCTATTTTTTCCGGCTTGCCCTCTATACCCTCTTGCCTATCCCCTCTTGCCTTTTCTCCAACTGGAACTACCCAGTAAAGAGAGGTTTCGGGGGAAAAATAATGCTCAATAGTCTGAGTAAGATGGGAAAAACTCTCTTGTTCGGGAAAAAGTTCTCGATAAGTTAAAATCATAAATTGAAGGAGGGAAGCGCGATCGCTTAATATTCCCTCCTTCAATTGATATCCAGTTGGTAATTGGGAAGTTTTAACATTCAAAGGTTTTAAAACTCAAGAAAATACAATTTCTCTACTTTGTTGTTTAGGCTGTGCTATATTTTCATCGCCAATCCTCCTCTCCCGTATCCTCAGATCGCAATTACTCTTTTGGATCGGCAGAATCCTTACCAATTTCTAAGGCTTTACGGCTAGTTTTGAGTTCTTTCCAGAGCAATTTAATTTTTTGATAGGCTTCCTCAGAAGAAAGTTTACCTGCCGTTTCTAAATTACACAAATAATTTACCCGTTGGGCAAATTCCTGCAAGTTGGCATTAAAGACGAGGTTTTGAGGGCTGAAGTCGCCGTAATAAGTAGATTTCGGGTAAAGAAATCGATCTGCATCTGAAGAATTGGGCTGATCTGCATCTGAAGAATTGGGTTGATCTGCATCTGACATTTCTGAATTACTCTCCACGTTTGTACTACATTAGAGGCGATCGAAAGGATCGTTATGATGAAATGGTACAGTATCTCTTCTTTAATCTCATGGTTCAACTTCAATCTCATCAGCGAGAGCCAAAATCTCTCCCCACCATAACAACAGAGGGCTATTCTAGCTGAAGATGAACGCGATCGCGAACAACAAAGAGCCGATCGCGAACAACAACAGAGAGAACAGGCTGAATTCAAGTTACAAAAGCTGCTTGAATATCGATCCTGATTCCTTGACTTGAGGGGTTTGGAGACCAAACCTTGAGGGGTTTGGAGACCAAACCCCTACGATTCTGATGTAAACCAATGGAGATCGCATAACCAACCAAAGCCGCGAACATCGGTTAAATTATATTGCAAGGGTGTAATCGAAATATAATTATTGCGAATAGCCTGCACATCCGTGGGAATATGAGGGGGTAAATGTAAATGTTCTGGCTGTTCGATTTCTTCGACCACTTCTCCCGCTAACCAATAGTAAGTTTTTCCTCGAGGATCTGTGCGTTTTTCAAACTGTTCGATATAGCGACGAATGCCCTGACGAGTGATGAGAACTCCTGCAACTTCTGCCTCGGTTACGGGGGGAATATTAACATTGAGCAAAGTCGCTTCCGGTAAAGGATTTTCTCCTAATTTATCCAGCAATTCTCGCGCAAAATTTGCCGCCGTGGGAAAAACTTTTTGGGTTGTAAAACTGGTTAAACTAAAGGCAATACTGGGAATATCTTCCATAATCCCTTCCATTGCCGCAGAAACTGTGCCGGAATAGAGAATATCTGTGCCAAGATTTGCCCCTTGATTAATGCCAGAAAGAACAAAATCTGGGCGTTCCTCCACTAAAGCATAGAGAGCAAGTTTGATACAATCCGCAGGAGTCCCCGAACAAGACCAAGCGGTAACGGTGGGGTGATAAAGCGATTCTACGGGATAAGCGCGAATCGGTTGGTGTAAAGTGAGACCGTGACCCGTTGCAGAACGTTCGCGATCGGGACACACTACAGTAACGCGATGCCCTGCTTTGGCTAATGTATCGGCCAGCATTCGGACACCGAGGGCAAATATGCCATCGTCATTGCCAATGAGGAGGTTTAAAGGGCGATCGCGTTTCATTATAGAATCAATAATTGTTAGATTGTTAAATTGTTAACTGCAAGGATTAACAGCGATCGCACCGTCCTTTTAAGATAGTTTCATAGCCTTCGACTTGTAAACCGGGAGGAAGATGATTAATTTGCAACACCCCTAAAGCATCCCAATCGAGATCGACAATTGTACCGCAACACTGACAAATAAAATGATGATGGGGAGTAACGCGGGCATCATAGCGGGTAATACCTTCATCGAGTAAAACTTCTCGCACCAAACCAACCTCTCGCAATACCGTTAAAGCACTGTAAACGCTGGCTTTGGAGGCGATCGGCAACTCGCGGTTAATATCGGTGAGAATCGCTTCAACTGTCGGATGATCCTCGCGATGAAGAAGATTCGCATAGACGGCAAAACGTTGAGGTGTAATTCTCAACCCCTTTGCTTTCATTTGAACCTTAACAGCTTGTACCTCGGCTACCGATATTTTATTGTTACTCATGGCCTTTCTCCCTTCTTGTTACCCTAACTCCGTTCTCAAGAGATGGAGTTTGCGGGTTGCCCGTATTCTCTCGTCAAAGCCGCGATCGCGCACTTCTCGATCGGTATAAGCTCAAGACGTTTTCCCTTCACCATAACACTTTTCTTATCTCGGAATGATTCTGAGAAAGCTAGAAAAAATTTAAAGATAACTCGGCCAAGAAAACCAGTAAAATCGGGAAATTCAGGCAATCTACAAATTTATCTCTAATGACTCCCAATCTTTTAATCCGCAGGCAAACTCACTTTGTACTTTGGCGACCAGGTACGATCTCCCCCCCTCCTCAACTCTGGATCGGTCGATTTCAAAACACCAAAACCGATCCCTACCAAGATTTTCGCACCATTGCCCTTGCCCCCAACGCAGAATTTCCAGAATTGTGGGAAGTTGCTGCCAAAAACTGCAATCTTGTTGATGGGGACGTTTATTTTTATTGGTATAAGGTTTATAACACCAACCCCTATCCCTTCACGGGGGAAAATGAGATTCTCTACTGTAGCGATCCCTTCGCGACTACTATCGATCGCCGAGAAGGTTGCCTTGCGCCGAAACCGCCCGATCTAGGGGGAGTTGCCAGCAAAGATGCGGCGAGTGTTATTCTCTACCAAAATGGGGTATTAATGCCCTGCGATCCGGACGGTCAAACCGTATCTCACAAAAAACAGCACCCCGATCGCCATCTTCCTGCCAATAATCGTCTCGTTATTTACGAACTCCCCACCCGATGGACGAAAAAAGCAGGAGAGGCGATAGAAATGGGAATCGGCACTTTTCGCGATGCGGTGGCCTTATTGGATACTCATTCCACTCCACCGGATTTTCCCGATCTGGAGTCCTTAACATTGGGAATGACTCATTTACTCAAATTGGGTGTCAATGCCCTAGAATTGCTTCCTCCTGCGGATAGCGATGATGTTTGGGAATGGGGCTATGGCACCGCTAATTTTTTAGCGGCTGATTTCCATTTAGGCTTTCCCGATGGCCAAAATACCCCGACTGCTTTAACAGATTTGGCTAAGTTAGTTGATATTTGTCATCAAAACGGCTTGCGATTTTTTATTGATATTGTGATGGCCTTTGCGCGGGGAAATCCCTATGGCAATATTAACTTTCTTGACTTCTTTATTCACTGGAATAGTGGCGATCCAGAACAAGACGGCCGCGATGGTTTTGGGGGGGATCTGCTGAAATATAACTACTGGGTTGAAGGCTATCATCCTATCACGGGACAACGCGATCGCTTCGTTCCCAGTCGGGAATATATGAAGGTTTATATTGCCCATTGGTTAGAACAATATCAAATTGATGGTTTACGCTTGGATAGTGTCAATAATATTAATAATTATGACTTTTTGCAGGAATTTAAAGATTTTGCGCGGCAACATTGGCGCGATCGCGGTGGCGAAGGCGATCGCTTTCTCGTGGTGGGAGAAGATTTAAGCGTCCCTCTTTCTTTAATTCAACAACAGCGTTTAGATGGATTGTGGAATGAAAGATTTAAGCAGATTCTGCGGCGGGTAATCTTAGGAGAAAATGGCAATGATGACTCGAGTTTTACCTGGAGTGTTCGCAAACTGATCGATTGTCGCTATCTGGGTTTTAATAATGGCACTCAGGTGATTAATTATATCACCTCCCATGATGTCGGCGGCCTGGCAAATGAACGATTTTTTAATTATCTCGTCAATTGCGGCATTTATGAGACTGAAAAACGGATCGAACTTGCCTTTGTCTGCTTGCTGACAGCAGTAGGAATTCCTCTCATTTTAGCAGGAGAAGAATTTGCCGACGAACACGATCTTAATATTGCAGAAGAACACGAAAATTACAAACAAATCGATCCCGTTAATTACGATCGCCTGCAAGAAGATTGGCGACAGCGCATTTTTATCTATGTTTCTCGTTTAGTCAAGTTTCGCACAACTTCCAATGCCCTCGCATCAGATGATACAGACTTTATTCATGTTGACTATGGGGAAGGCAAAAAAGTTATAGTTTGGCAACGAGGAAAAGGAGAAGATATTGTTCTTATTTTGGCTAATTTTTCCGACTACGGCACTCCCGATCCCTTTGCCAATACTAGCGAATATGTTGTCCCCAATTGGCCGCAAACTCCCCAAGGAAAATCTTGGCGAGAAGTTACCCGCGATCGCCCAGTTTTACCTCAATGGGTAGGACGAGAACCTATTTTTCCTTGGGAAGCAAAGGTTTATACTTTAGTCGATGGATAAATTACAAAGAATACCTTTAAGAATTGAGCAGAAAAACCGTTGACTTTTGCTGATTAACAGGATCGCTAAGGATTAACTCTTCTCCTTTTGCCCATTGTTGATAATCTGCAATGAGGTGAGAGAGAAGACGTTGTTTAATTCGCATTAAAACATTTTTTGCTAAACTTTGACCTGCGGTTTCTAGTAAAGATTTAGGGGTTAATGAGAAGACTTGCGGGAGTTCGACATTAACCTCGACAAAAGCCTCTCCTTTTAAATAAGTTTTGCCTTCTTTTTGGACAATGGAAAGTAAGCCATTGACTTTAAGAGAAAAACGAGCATTAATGTAATTAACTCCCCTTATTTCAGAAGATTCTGACTGTAAATAAACGGTGCCGCGACTACTCGACCAAACTTTAAGGACGACGGTAGGTTGAAAATGATAGAGGTTGAGAAGATTTAGGGGGCGCATTTTCAAGCGATAGCGATCGCCTCCCAAAATCTCCATCAATTTCGGATCCGCGATCGCACTGACTAAGCGCTGGGGTTGACGGAGATAGTGTTGGATGGGGACAGATTCTTGTTCTACTGGAATGGTAACGGGTTCGGAAACTTTTAAACAGATTTTCATAAGACGGGAAAAGTTAAAAATTTCTTAATTTTTTTGATTTTACAGGAAAGTGGTTATTGATTATGGCTTCTCGTTTCTAAAATAATCTGCCAATCCTCTAATGTTGTGCCTCGAGTCTGCTGCAAATCGGTTAAAGTGTTCAGATATTCTACACGCCTGCTAATTTCTATATTACGAGCGTTCAGCAAATCTTGTTGAGCCTCTTGGAGTTGAAAGTTATCGCTTTTTCCCGCTTTCACGAGGGCTTCTTGGGCTGCTAATTCCCCTTCTGCGAGTTTAACTTCTTCCTGTGCTAATTGGATTTGCTGAAATTTTACCTCAATATCCCGGAGGCGATCGCTGATTTCTGTTTCAATTGTTTCTTCAAGTTGTGTTAAATTGTTTTGACTTTGGAGTAGGGTAATTTCTGCGCGTTTAAAGTTTGCTTCATCTTGAAAGCGATTTCCTAAATTGCGCCGTAAAACGATTCCTGCTGAAAAGTTCGCTTGTCGGGTCAAGGCTTCATCAAATTCTGTTTCTAAATCTAAATTCCAACGGCGATCGTTATTCGCTTGCAATACACTTAATTCAGAAACTTGAATTTGTAATAATTCTGCTAAATAATTGGGTTGATTTGCAAAAGTAGCTTCACGAATTTTTTCTGGGTCTAATTCGAGTAGTTTTTCGGTTTCTTGGCGAACATTTTCCGTTGCGATAATCTTCAGATCGCGATCGATTCCCAATTGATTTAAAAGTGCCAAGCGTGAAGATTTAACTGCATTCTCCGCTTCCAGTAATTGTCCTTGAAAATCTGTGACAGTTTTTTGACTTCTGAGTAATCTAAACTCTGCCTCTCTTCCGGCTTCAACTAATGCTTGTTGTCGTTGTAATTGTTTTTTGGCTATTTCAAGGGCAGCACGAGTATTTTTAACTTGTTCTTGTTGGGTTAATAGGGTGCGATAACTTTTAATAGAAGTGGTGATTTCCTCAATGAGGGTATTTTGTAAATTCAAAACATTAATATTTTCTCGCAGTCTCGCAATATCTAAATCACTTTTAGCGATCGCCACTCCAGCATCGCGGAGTAGGGGTTGAGTCAATCTTAAATTAACTCGTTGACGCAAAGAATCTCCATTCGTTTGAGTGTTCGATAGCGATCGCAACTGACTCAACCAACTTAACTGCAATTGCCCTCCTGTGGGCATTAATAAGGAAATTCCCGCCCCTAATTCAATGCGACTTTGACTATCTGAAATTGCCCAATTTGTTCCGGCTCCATTAGTTCTTCCTGCTAAAATCGGCTCGACTTTGGGGCGAAATTCTGCTTGAGCGCTGGCTAATTCGGCTTGTTGAACAATGCGAGCGAGATAGGCATTTTTAATCTCAGTATTGTTGGCAACGGTTAAATGAACGACATCTTCAAGGGTAAAAGGAATATTAGCAGCATCTGATGTTAAACGTGCCGTGGTTTGAGTGGGTTTCTGCTCTGAATTTGTTGCTGGAATTGTTTGAGGTGTTGAGGGTTTCTGTGGGGAAGAAGATTCTCGCGATCGCCGAGTTTCCTCCCGAGAAGCCCGAGTATTTTCCCTTGAAGATTTACGAGAAGAAGGGCGAAGACTATTGCGATCTGGTAACTGAAATAACTGGAAACTAGGAGCGCGATTCTCCAATTTCTTTGTTTTTTCTTCTTTCTGGGAAGATTGAGAAGAAGGAGAAATAACTTTAGGATCGTCGAGATCGGGAATGGGTTCGAGAGTTGGGATTTCGGAAAGGGAATCTTTTGCGGGAGTTGATGCTTTAAAGAAAGAAGTTAAAAGATTTCCTTTATCTTCCTCACCTGCTACAGATTGATGCGTGTTTCCACTGGCGATCGCTAAAGCGGCTAAGGTTCCCAGCACGGCAAAAAGCGTCGAACTGCCATTTCGCAATACAATAACGAGCAAAGAACGGAAAGAAGATCGGGGAAATTTGGGTTTTCGTGTCATCTCTCTTTTAAATAACAGCAAGTTAACTCTAGCAATTAATTTTGGGATCGAGCAAGTTAAATCTTAAAACTCAATCTCGTAGGGCAGAAATTGGATTTAAGCGACTGGCATGACGGGCAGGAAAATAACTCGCACCGACTCCGATCGCGATCGCCATTCCTAATGTTAACCCTGCTGTTGCCATTTCAAACCGATAAGGAAGTTCAAATTGATGGGCGACTAAACGAGTCCCAACATCCACAACGGCGATCGCGCTAATCCCACCGATTAAACTCACCAAAGTACCTTCGAGAACGAATTGCCAGAGAATTTCTCGGGGAGTTGCCCCGATCGCCCGTTTTAACCCGATTTCTCGCGTCCGTTCGATGGTGGAAGCAATGGTAATATTAGCAATTCCTACTCCCGAAATTAACAGGGCGATCGCGCCTACTGCAAAAAGTCCTCGTTCGGTAATTTTCATCGCATCTTGCTGCCGAAAAATGTCTTCAACATTACTTCCAGACCATGCTTTTTCTGGGGCAAATCTTTGCTCTAATAATTGTGTAACTTCTGTTTCCTGACGTTCAATATCCGCTAATTCTTGCGGTTGGAGTCTCAACATTTCTGTTTCTTCAATGCCTTGACGGGCGCTATACAAAGATAACGGTATGAGCATCGTATGCCAAACTTCACCATCGGTGAAAATAGGTTTGGCTTCGATTATACCAACAATACGGTAAGAGGAATTAGCAAACAAAATTGTTTTATTAAGAGGATTTTCTTCAGCAAATAACTCTGTAGCCAGAGATTCGTCAATGACAGCCACGGAACGAAATTGGCTAAAATCATCGGAGTTAAAAAATCTTCCTTTTGTTACTTTTCGTCCCGAAGTTTGCAACGTATTTAAAGATACAGCCATACACCAAATCCAAGTGCTGCGATCGCCAAAATTAACCTGTCCACTATCAAACAAAGTTTGACGACTCATTGATTGTATCCCCGATAAACGGGATTTTAGCCACTGAATATCGGGGTTTAGAAATCGGGTATCGCTTTGCAAAGCTGTGAAAATTTGTGGGGCTTCTTGGCGATCGAGTTGGCGCTGAATCGTTGCTGTACTAATATTTCCTACTTGTAGAGTGGCATTCACTGACGCAACGCCGATAAATGTTCCTAAAGTGGTTAATAAGGAGCGAGTAGGGTTACTGTAGAGCGATCGGGCGCTCATTTTTAGTAAATCTAAGAGTGAGAGGGTCATATTGAAAGTCAGAAAATTTTCTTCTCTTTATTGTGGCTGATTTATCTTTTAACTTGTTAGGATATGAAGATAGACAAAAGAAAGGATTGTTATTTCGAGATTTTTGATATATGAAAAACAACAAAAACAATTTTGGCAGCTTTTTCCTCACTAAATTTCTCTTTGTTTCAGTGCCTTTGTTTCTATTACTTTTAGGGCTTGTGGGTTTTGTGAGCACCAAGAACCCTGGTAATAGAAACAAACGCATTGAGATTTATACCGAATTTTCGAGAATCTCATCTTTATTCAATTCTATTATACTAACCTCTAGTTTATTTGCCACAGTCTTTGGTTTGAAACAAGCCTATAATAAATATAAGACTGATATCGAAGCAAATCGGAAGCAACTTGCCTTCGATCATCTAAATAATATCGTTCTTGGAAAATTCCTTGAAATTCGTAATCAGCTAGAAGATTTGGGTGTTAATCCTTACAAAGAAAAAGCAAACTATTTATACGACAGAAAGAAAACTAAAGGTAATCGAGTGTTAATAAGGGACGTTTTGAATACTTTGAATTTAATCTGTATTGGGATTAACTGTGGTGTAATTGACGAAGAGATTGCTCGAAAACAGATGAAACTTATAATGGTTCGATATTGGAAATGGGCAAACTCATATGTTCTCCTTGCAAGAATGATTGAAGCGCATTCAACAGAAGCTAATGAATATGATAAAAGTTTACTCTATATAGATTATGAAACACAGATTCACGAATGGTTGCTTCAGGACAATAAGATATCAACAAAAGATATGAAGGAGTGGAGGCAAGAGTGGAAGCAAATAGAGATGGAGATTCAAGTAGAAAAGTATAATAATATGGAGAAACAAAAAGGTTCTTTAGAGCAACTTGTCCAAAGTATAGCCGCTAAATACTTGGAAAAGGAATAAACTCAATTGCGGACTAAGCTGTTAATCACTCAAATTTCTGCCTCGATCTAGGCTAGTGGTCTGTCAAGGATTTTTTGACGGGCAAAGCCGTATCGCGATAACCCTAATCCTTCTCTTGGTCGATTGGATATGCTGAACTAAATTCAGCATCCCTCGACCGCTTTCAATGGATTTTTCGTATGAGACAGCGCTTGGGGGATGGCGAGGTTTCCTCGCCATATCCAACCAAGTAAGAAGGGATTTTCAATCCCTGGCGGATTGGGCTATACTCGTCATTTTTGGCATAGCTTTCAAATTTATACAGCAAGCCCTACTTGCTTACTGTTCTATACCCAAAAGAAAAGGAGTATTCGGAAAATAAGTCGCCCAACGTTGGGGATCGGGTTGACGCTGCCATGTTTGGCGATTAACTTGCAAGCGAAGAAGCGGGGCGATCGCGCCATTATTTTTACCCACCACATCAATAGAAACAGAAGTAATGAGAATATCGCGATCGAAACTCCGTTGAGCCGCCGCCCGAGCCACAATTTCCGCCCGACGTAAGAGGATAGGAAAAGATTCTCCCGCCAAACGGTACAATTCGATCGTAGTGGTATCAGTATAAGCTAAAGCACTTTGAGGCGCGATCGCGCTACTTCCCAAACCGATACTCCCCCCCAAACTGAAAGAAATACCGAGAGTTAAAACAATTTTGCCTAGAGAAGGCGATCGCGTTTTCATTGTTTTATATAAAGTTAAAGAGTATTAGAGGTAGTTCTCAACCTAGAATATAATCTAGCTTCCTCAGAGGTTAAAATCGACAAAACCAGAAAGTAGGGCAAATGGCAGACTA
This sequence comes from Spirulina sp. 06S082, assembly GCF_034932145.1. Classification (NCBI taxonomy): domain Bacteria; kingdom Bacillati; phylum Cyanobacteriota; class Cyanophyceae; order Spirulinales; family Spirulinaceae; genus Spirulina; species Spirulina sp. 06S082. Next base: position 14,231 of record NZ_JAYGHV010000283.1, read on the forward strand.
TACCTCCATCGCAATCGGGATCGATCGCTACCAATTCATTCAACCCCTGAGTTACGCTCAAGACGACGCTCGGGCTATTCAGCACCTTTTGCTGGAAGAAACAGGGCTTCCCGCCGAACAAGCGTTACTCATGACGGATAGTTCGGCTTGGCTGGGGGGTAAGTCCACGCAGCCCAGCAAAGAAAATATTTTTTATTGGCTCGATGCCTGGCTAGAGAAACAATCTACTTCTCTATTATGGTTTTTCTTTAGCGGTTATGGCGTAAGTTGGCAAGGGGTAGACTATCTGATGCCCATTGACGGCAACCCCACGGATATTCCGAATACGGGAATTCCGGCGCGAGAACTCTTTGAACATCTCAAACAAAAAGGGTTTGACCAAATTCTCGCTTTATTAGATATTAACCGTTCTCCAGGGGTGATTGCCGGGGAACCCGTTGGCTCGGAAATTGCTCAATTTGCTCCAGAAATGGGCATTTCCCTCATCCTTTCGAGTCAATTGGAGGAATCCTCCCACGAAGCAGTTGCGTTGGGTCATGGCATCTTCTCGGCGGCTCTTTTAGAAGCCTTGCGTTACTTCGGCCAAGATATTGTTCTTCACGATCTCAGTGGTTATCTTTACGATCGCCTCCCAGAATTGAGCGAACACCACTGGCGACCCATTCAACACCCCTTAATTGTCATTCCTTCGATTGAATTGGCACAGCAGGTGTTATTACCCAAACGTGGGACGGCACAAGCAGCACCGGCGATCGCTCCCATTACCACGGGTGAGGAAGCAGCGCGAGAAGAAGCGATCGCCACGGAGGAGAATGCTCTGGCCTCGGAAATGGAGTTAGAAACGGCAAAAGTTCCCAGTTTGCCCGATTTACCGCCGTTGAAAACTGCCTCAGAAGCAAATGATAATGGGGAAGTTTTCCAAGATACCCATCCTGAAAATATGCCGCAAATTCCCGCACCCGAGACAGAAAAAACACCGAGAAGACCGAAAAATTTATCGATTTTGATGGGTGCAGGGGCAATTCTTCTCGCTCTGTTAGCGGTATTTTGGTTGGGACGACCTCGGCCAGAAATCGCCGAAACGCCACCACCGGATCCCTCTTCTTCCCCGGCGATCGCCGATCCCGATCCCAATGCGCTACCCTCCCCCGTAACAACAGCAGAAAGTCCCGTTTCCGCCGCAACTCAAAATGCCTCGACTGCGGAGCCACAAAATTCTACTCCGCAAAATACGCCAGCAACAAATGCAGCAACAGAACCGCCACCTCCTTTAACCACCGAGGCCAGCCGTTCGATTTTAGCCCGGGCGAGAACTTATATTCAAACCAATCAAGCCTCGGGTTTTAGTCGCGGTATTGAGGAAGCGCAAAAAATTCAACCCGGTGCGCCTCTCTACGCGGAAGCTCAAGCGGATATTTCTCGCTGGAGTGAGGTAATTTTGGATATTGCTCGAGGACGTGCGGCGAAGGGGAATTTCGCGACGGCGATCGCGGCGGCGAAGTTAGTCCCCCCCGAACAAGCTCCCACTTATGCTGAATCCCAAAAAAGCATTAAGCTCTGGACAGAACAAGGAAAACAACAAACCGTTAATAACAGGATCATTCGTTCGGCTCGGCGCATGGTTCGCACCAATCAAGCCTCTTCTTACAATAAAGCCATTAACGAACTGAAAAAAGTTCCGCAGGGTCAACCGGGATATTTACAAGCGAGGAACTTAACTGAGGGCTGGAGTCGGCAGATTTATTTAATTGCTAATTCTCGCGCCGCCCGAGGCAGCTATCAACAGGCGATCGTCTCCGCAAAATTAATCCCCGAAGGAACTTCCAGTTATAACGATGCTCAAAAGGCGATCGCGCGCTGGCAACAAGGAAGAAGATAGTTGATAGTTGATAGTTGATAGTTGATAGCGAATAATACCCGCCGAAGGTCTTTCGAGGATACGGTAAGCGGGAGTATTTCGCTTTCTGGCTGTTTCGGTTTTGGGTAAATTATTTGTTCTTTTCCTACTCCTAAAAGCATGACTCTTGAAGCGATCGCAGAGCATAAATTTATTCTTGACTTAACGGCGGTTTTATGCGCTTCTGCGATCGGCGGTTATCTGGCCAATCGCTTAAGACAACCTGTTTTGTTAGGCTATCTTTTTAGTGGATTTCTGATCGGACCCTTTGGGTTAGGACTGCTGAAAGAACTCAATGAAATCAAGTCTTTAGCAGAAATTGGCGTGGCTTTTCTCCTATTTACTTTAGGGGTAGAGTTTTCCCTTGCAGAACTTAAGCGCGTTAAAGAAATTGCCATTCAAGGCAGTTTATTGCAAATCGGTTTTACCATCATTCTTGTCACTTTAACAACAACAATATTGGGTTTGGTGCAAGATATTCCTCAAGGAATTTTCTTGGGGGCAATTCTTTCTTTATCTTCCACCGCCGTCGTTCTCAAAACCCTCACAGAACGAGGTGAAATTAATACTCAACACGGTCAAGTCATGTTAGCAATTTTAATTGCTCAAGATTTGGCCTTGGGGGTGATGTTAGCAATTTTACCCGCTTTAAATAATCCAGAAAGTTTAGTTCCTTCTCTTTTTATCTCTCTCCTCAAAGCAGTTCTCTTTTTTACGGCTGCTTTGATTTCCGGCTATTGGATCGTCCCTCCTGTTATCCGAAAAGTAGCGGAAACGGAAAACAGCGAACTTTTTTTGTTATCTGTCATTACCTTATGCTTGGGGGTCGCCCTCATCACGGCTGCACTAGGTCTTTCCATCGAAATGGGTGCATTTGTTGCTGGCTTAATGGTGGCAGAAATCGAACATTCTGACCAAGCCTTAACCCGCATTGTTCCTTTGCGAGATACTTTTGCCAGTTTGTTTTTTGCCTCTATTGGAATGTTAATTCAACCTCAAATTATGGTTGATAATATTGGCGTTATTTTGGGAATGGTGGCCTTTGTCATGATTGGTAAAGCCTTAATTATTTTTCCGATTATTATTGGCTTTAACTATTCATTTAAAACGGCAATTATTGCGAGTTTTGGCTTAAATCAAATTGGCGAATTTTCTTTTGTTTTAGCCTTAACGGGGATGAAACTGGGCTTTTTAAGTGAAAGACAATATCTTCTGCTTTTGGGAACGACGGCGATCACTTTAGTCTTAACACCTATCGGCATGAAATTCGCACCTCGTTTAGCGGATAAACTCTTAACAATTCCTTTAATTAAATATTATTTACGCAAATTGAAAGGAAGGAAAGCCTTTGCAAAACCGAAGAAAATTTCCGGTCATGTTGTCGTTGCGGGATATGGTCGGGTTGGACGAGTGATTGTGAAGATTTTGCGCGATCGCGGCTATCCGGTACTGGCGATCGAAAATAGCGAAGCCGCCATTCAACGCTTGAAACAAGAAGAGATTCCCTATATTTTTGGGGATGGGGATTCGGAATGGGTATTAGAGGGAGCCTGTTTAGAAGATGCTGTAGCTTTGGCGATCGCCCTTCCCGATCCCGCTAGTACCCGTTTATTGGTCAAACACGCCCTAGAAATTGCCCCGCATTTGGACATCGTAGCGCGATCGCATCGGGACGGAGAAATCGATATGCTCACTCAAATGGGCGCACAAGAAGTCGTTCAACCGGAATTTGAAGCAGGTTTAGAAATTGGTTCTCACATCCTCGCCGCCCTCGGCCAAGGAGATAGCGAAATTCAGTCCGCGATCCAAGATATCCGCAGCGATCGCTACACCAGCATTCGACCCCAACGAAGTGCCACGGCATTGCGTCAAGATGTGAATAAAGTGGCCAGCAGCCTGCATAATGAATGGTTATCCATTCCCGAGGCTTCCCCCCTCCACGATTTGACCCTCGCAGATGTTAACGTAAAGAAGTTAACCGGAGTTACGATTTTGGTTCTACAAAAAGCCAGTGAGACGGTATATTATCCCAGCGAGGAAACAATTCTCGAAAGCAGCGATCGCCTTTTGGTCATGGGGAAGCGATCGGAGGTTGCCGCCTTCCGCAAATTACTTGAAGGAAGGCAATAATGGGAGATAATAAAAGAGAATTTTAAAGTTATCTATTTCCCATTGATAATTGCTAATTGATAATTGATAATTGACCATAGCCCTCCTTCCAGAAACATTATGCAAGATGCCAACTTGACCTCCTATCCCTATCCTTCCTCTAGAACGGTCATGATGGGTAAACGAGGGGCTGTCGCCACCAGTCAACCCCTTGCTAGTTTGGCCGGGGTAGAAATGTTACTGGCCGGGGGAAATGCGGTGGATGCTGCCGTAGCAATGGCGATCGCCTTAACGGTGGTGGAACCCACATCCAATGGCATTGGCGGCGATCTATTTGCTTTGGTTTGGGACGGAAAACTCCACGGCCTCAACGCCTCGGGTAAAAGTCCCCTGCGACTGACACCCGATCGCTTTGGGGAGATGACAGAGGTACCAAATCTAGGCTGGTTGACGGTGACAATTCCAGGTGCCGTGTCGGGATGGCAAAAACTCTGGCAGCGCTGGGGTAGACTCTCTTTTGAGCATTTATTTGAACCCGCCGTGCGCTATGCTGAGGAAGGATACCCCGTCTCTCCTCGAACGGCTTTGGCTTGGCAGCAAGCAGAACGCAAATATCTACCCTTAACTGCCCCAGAATACCGCGCTTTTAAAAATGTTTTCTTTCGCAACAACCGCGCCCCAAAAGCTGGGGAAACATGGCAAAGTGATTCCCACGGTTATACCTTGAGAAGTATTGCCAAACACGGCGACGAAAAATTTTATCGGGGGGAAATGGCCGAACAGATCGCCCATTTTGCGGCGGATACGGGAGGATTGATTAATTTAGGGGACTTAATCGCTCACGAAGCAGAGTGGGTCGATCCCATTCAAACCGATTATCGCGATGTTACGGTGTGGGAAATGCCCCCCAATACTCAAGGTTTGGGGGCGTTAATGGCTTTAAATATTTTAGAGGGGTTTGAGTTGGGGCGCTTCCCTCGGGATTCTGCCGAAAGCTATCATTTGCAAATTGAAGCGATGAAATTAGCTTTCGCAGATATCCATCGTCATGTTGCCGATCGCAATTTTATGGAGATGCCCATCGAAGCCTTACTATCGAAGGAGTATGCTGCCCAAAGGAGAGCGGAAATCGGCGATCGCGCTTCAATTTGTGCCAAACCAGGATTTCCTCAAGGGGGTACCGTTTACCTTTGTGCGGCGGATGGGGATTTAATGGTGTCTTTAATTCAATCCAATTATGATGGGTTTGGTAGCGGGTTGCTGGTACCGGATACGGGAATTGCCTTACACAATCGAGGCAGTGGCTTTACTCTACAGGAAGATCATCCCAACCGAGTCGGACCCCGCAAACGTCCGTTTCATACGATTATTCCCGGTTTTTTGACCCAAGAGGGCAAACCTTTGGGCGCTTTTGGGGTCATGGGGGCGCAAATGCAGCCTCAAGGTCACGTGCAAATGGTGACGAATCTGGTGGACTATGGTATGAATCCTCAAACCGCTTTAGATGCACCGAGATGGCGCTTTTTGCGGGACAATCACGTGATGTTGGAGTCGGGGGTGCCGTCGGAAGTTGCGGAAGAATTAGAGCGCAAAGGACATCAAATTGCTGTCACCAATAATGAGACTAATTTTGGCAAGGGTCAGGGAATCTTGCAACAAAACGATGTATTTGTGGCTGCATCAGATCCTCGGGCAGATGGTTGCGCGATCGCCTATTAAGGAACTCGCGATTTTTAATTATTTTAACCTGAGTTCGGGATAAGCTAACACCATAAATTTGAGAGAAATCAAGCCTTGGAGCGTGTCATCCCATACAAACGTACACCCCACTGGCCGGGCAAGCAAACCCTGCGTAGGGTTTGCTGATAAAAAGTAAAAAGGTTGCTATATAGTCCCTGCTTTTTAAGGGGGATTTAGGGGGATCGAAACGTATCCTATTTGTAACTAGCAACTCGGGTTAAACTAATTGATTTTCTTGACGTAAATATGCTTCAATAAAAGGATCGATCGCGCCATCCATAACATTAGAAATCGCCGTTGTTTCCTCTCCCGTTCGCAAATCTTTGACCATTTGGTAAGGATGAAAAACATAGTTGCGAATTTGATTTCCCCAAGCTGCATCCACAATATCGCCGCGAATTTCTGCGATTTCGCTGGCACGTTGTTCTTGTGCTACAATTAATAACTTAGCTTTGAGTAGTGTCATGGCTCGTTCTTTATTTTGCAGTTGCGATCGCTCTTCAGTACAGCGCACAGCAAGCCCTGTCGGTAAATGCACAATTCTCACTGCTGTTTCTACTTTGTTCACATTTTGTCCTCCTTTTCCTCCCGCACGAGAGGTGGAAATATCCAAATCTTTCTCCGGTATTTCTAGGGTTATCGCCGACTCATCCAATGTCGGCATGACTTCAATTCCTGCAAAGCTGGTTTGGCGCTTACCATTGGCATTAAACGGCGAAATGCGAACTAAACGATGGGTACCTTTCTCCGCTTTTAAGTAACCATAAGCATAACGCCCTTCAATTTCTAGAGTTACGGACTTAATCCCCGCCTCATCCCCTTTGGAAAGTTCCCTCACATTCACTTTATAACCCTGTTTTTCACTCCAACGCTCGTACATTCGCAAGAGCATTTCTGCCCAATCTTGAGCATCTGTACCACCTGCTCCCGCGTTAATGGTCAAAATGGCTCCCTCGGTGTCATATTCTCCCGAAAGTAACTGTTGTAATTCCCAGCGATCTAGTTCTCGATTAAGTTCTGTTACATTTTGAGTGGCTTCTTGTAATAACCCTTGATCCTCATCGAGTTCCAGAAGTTCCGCGATCGCCCCGGCATCTTCCCAGGAGTTTTGCCAGTTCAAATAGCGATCGAGACTAGATTTTAAGTCATTTAATTGTTGTAGCGTTTTCTCAGCTTGGGGGCGATCGTCCCAAAAATCCGGCTGAGAGGCAAGTTGTTCTAAATCGTGAATCTTCGCTTTGAGGGCGGGTAGGTCAAAGATACTCCTGGGTTTTCCCCAGGCGACTCGATAATATTTCGATTTCCCGTTTGAGTTCTGTCAGTTCCATTTTTTTATCTTTTTAGTCATTGGCGATCGGGTTTAATATTATACCGCTAAATCGACTGTAAAAATAAGATCGTTGTAGTCGCGATCGCCTCCTCCTTCTAAATCCTCAAAACCGAAAGTATTATTCCCCAATAATGCGAGATGATCGAAACTATCGGGATTAGCTGCTCCATAGAGGAAATAGGCATTGGGTCCGGCTCCCACGGCATTATCAGGGTTCTGGCTGAGGAAAAGATTCAGCGAAGAATTAACGATAATAAAGGGAGCATAGAGGAAGCCACCTTCTAAAGTTGCGTTGAGGTTAACTTGTCTTTGGTTAGACGGACTAAGTTCAAGATTACTAACGCGATTTTCCATTGCGGCCCGTGCATACCCAGAAGATCCCGGTGCGATCCCCCCTACGGTTCCGCTTGCATCATCAATTTTATACAGCCCGACGACATTATCAAATGCGGCTTCTCGGTAAGCGCTAAAATTCGCTTTTACGCCTCCTACTGCACTTAATAGGTCTATCACTTCCAAACCTACAGTTTGATTCGTTCCTACCCCAAGAGGTATGCTTGTGGTGGTTTGTTGAATTTGTAGGCTTAAACCATTAGAGAAACCTAAATTAAATGCACCATTACCGCGATCGCTTACAGAAAGTTGACCTGGACTAAAACTGGTTATGGAACCATCAATACTTTGCAGTTCGATCGCAAAGCGATCGCCAGCTTGGAATGTTCCCGAAATACTTGTTTGCAGATCGATACCAAAAGACGTGGGGCGAAAACTATTGGGAAGAGCTTCAAATAATTCCAATGTACTTATCGTTTGATTATTTCCATCCAAACGTAACAGTTTGATATTAGATAGACTGCTTATATTTGCTCCTTGTAAACTTAGATCGAGATTAGAACCTCCCGTATTTCCTACGGTAAATATATTAGTGCTGCTATCGACACTGAGAGTATCGGAAGGGGTAGTTGGCGTAGTTGGTGTAGTGGGTGTAGTGGGTGTAGTGGGTGTGGGATCTGATACTGTTCCACTCATTGTAAAACTAAAGTTTTTGAGAGAATCATTGTCCGTACTAAAGGCAACTGTTGTTTGAAAAGATCCCACAGTTGACGGATCGAAAGTAACATCAAAGGTTGTCGTGCTTCCTGAAGTAATGGGGGTAGTAAAAGATGATGTATCGATTGTAAAAAGAGAACTTCCTGACAAATTGGGAATCGTGGTAATGTTTAAATCAGCGCTTCCAGTATTTTCAATTTGGAAGGTGGTAACAACGGGGGCTACCCCAACAAGAAGCGTCCCTAAATTAACATCATCACTGGGAAAAATAGTTGCACTGGTATCGGTGCGGGTAACAGAAAAATTAGCTTGAAATACGGGAATATTGCTCGAACCAATACTATTATCTCCTCCATTTGTAGCAGTTGCAGTTCCGGCTACATTTTCAACATTACTCCCACCTGTATTTCCCGTTACAGTTGTATTTGTTAGGGTAATATTAATATCATTTGGAGTTCCAGAAGTCGAGATTCCACCGCCTCCAATAGAGGCACTATTGCCCGTAATTGATGTGCCGTTAACCGTTAATACTGCACCATCTCGAACGCGAATTGCTCCCCCGGAACCCGTAGTGCTTGTATTCCCAGTAATTGTTCCTCCAATAATACTTAAAGTTGCTCCCAGTCCACCACTATCTTTATTACCATCATTATCGATCGCCCCTCCCCCATCATCAGTGCCTCCATCTCCTAGAGCAGTGTTATTGCTCAAAGTTGTATTATTAATCGTCAAACTAGCAGCAGAATTAGTGATACCAACATTCGCGATCGCCCCCCCATCATCGGCGGACAAATTGTTGGTAATAGTCGAATTATTAATAGTTACGGTACCACCCAGATTTAATAATGCACCGCCATCGTCTCCTAAACTCTGACTGGTGTTAGTAACACGACCATTTTGAAGCGTAACGTTATTTAAAGTAAAATTTATTGGAGTCGAGGAAGAAGCATCAATAACAAAAAGACGAAAATCGTCGGTACTAGAACTCGATCGCTCGATAATAGCTCCATTACCATTAATAATAATTTCCGTGGTAATAATGGGCAGTCCTGTTGCCCCAAAAGCATTACTATTATTATCAGCAGTGGTTAAACTAAAGGTAGTCGGATCGAGATCGATAGTTGTGGCATCTGCATTAGTGTTTGCTGCATTAATTGCATCGATTAACTCTTGAACAGTTGCGACTAAAACAGATGGATAATTCTCGATAATCTCGCGATCGAAAACAAAAGGAGCATTAATTTTGTTAGTTTTATATTCTAATTGCCAATTTCCTTCTAGGGATTCATTTCCCGTTAGGGTTGTAGATGCAGCAATATTTGCTCCCGTTAAGTCCCTCAATTGGTCAACAAATTCTCGCCCTTGGAATCCTTTGGCGACCTGACAGCCATAAAGTAAAATTTCTAAAGGGGAATCTTGCTCTTGTTGCTGCCATTGTTGCAAGAGAGGAGCATAAGAATCTAAATTCTCTATACTGAGCTTTGTATTGCCCAAATATAATGCACCGGGAGCGCCGTGGGAAATCAGATGCAGGCTCTTTATTCTTGCGCGATCGCCAAGTTTCCCGATCGCCAGATAATGGCTAATTTGTTCGATCCCATCCCGCATCGGGTCAAGAATCAAGACTTCTGCCCCTGCGATCGCCCCCTCCGCTAAAATGGAATGGCGATCGATGCTGGGGTCAATAATAATCAATATTCCCTCTCCAGGTGCGGAGCGGGCTTTTGGCCAAGAATGTTCTAAAGTAATGCTATTGGTGCAGTTTAGGGAAATCATGCGGGCTTCTTCCTTCGTTGTTCCCGAACCGATCGCGTGGGTATCGATCGCTTTCATGTTAACTGATTTAAAAAATTCTGGAATGTTTCTTATCAATCCTTCATCAGGATAGCTCGATCGAGCCGCGATCGCCATTAATCATCAAATATTCATCATTAATATGATTTCTTAATATGATTCCTTCCCGTCGTCTTTATTTGCTCTTATTTTTGGGAATGGCGATCGCGATCGCCACAGCCGTTATCCTAGACCCGCAAACTAGCGTTATTATTACCCTTATTTTTGATGCAGTTTTACTTATTTTAGGCATTATAGATGCCCAATGGGTAAAACGGCAAAAAGTACAAGTTTCGCGTCAAACCCTGCACAAACTGTCCATTGGTCGCGATAATCCCGTTGTTTTAACAGTAGACGGAAGTTCGCGATCGTGCCGTATTTTAATTCGCGATTCCTATCCCCAAGAATTCACCGTTTCCACCTCAACCTTTGACCTCATTCTCCCTGCAAATAATACCCAAGAGTTAATTTATACCATTCACCCCGATCGCCGGGGAGAATTTCCATGGGAAAATATCTATGTGAGGCAATTAGGGAGATGGGGACTGGGTTGGCACAGTTGGCAAATTCCCAATCCTCAAACCGTCTCCGTTTATCCCGATCTGATTGGCCTGCGAACCCTCTCCATTCGCCTTGCTATTCAAAATACTGGTACACTGCGTCAAGTGCGGCGTTTTGGCCAGGGAACAGAATTCGCCGAATTGCGGGAATATGGGGTGGGAGATGATACTCGCTTAATAGATTGGAAAGCCACCGCACGGCGATCGCGTCCAGTTGTGAGAGTCTTGGAGCCCGAAAAGGAACAAACCCTAATTATTTTGCTCGATCGCGGGCGCTTAATGACAGCCAAAGTGCAGGGAATGCAGCGTTTTGATTGGGGCTTAAATGCCGCTTTATCCTTAGCTGTTGCGGGTTTACATCGCGGCGATCGCGTGGGAGTGGGAGTGTTTGACAAGGAAATCACCACTTGGATTCCTCCCGAACGCGGGCAGCAGCAACTCTCTCGCTTAATCGAGCGCTTAACTCCGATACAGCCCAACTTCCTCGAACCCGACTATTTTGGGGCAGTAACCCGCATTGTCAACCAACAAACCCGCCGCGCTTTAGTCGTAGTTCTCACTGATGTTGTCGATAGTACCGCTTCTTCAGAACTCCTTGCGGCTCTCACTCGCTTAACTCCTCGCTATTTACCCTTCTGCGTAACCCTGCGAGATCCTCAATGCGATCGTATTGCTCATAATGAGGAGGAAGACACCCAACCCTCATCAATGCAGCAAGAAATAACAAAAGCCTATTCTCGCGCAGTTGCTTTAGATTTATTAGCACAACGAGAAACCGCATTTGCTAAACTCAAACAACAAGGAGTTTTAGTCTTAGATGCACCAGCCGATCGCATTAGCGATGCGATCGTAGAGCGTTATTTACAATTAAAAGCGAGAAATTTACTATAGTTCCATAGAATGCGAGGGTTCACTATTTTGCTTCTAATTTAGCCAAGCGAGATTTAAGTTCCTGATTTTCTTTTTTTAAGGTTTCAAATTCATCTCGCAATTGTTTCACCGCCTTATCCGATCCTAAGTTTTTCTGTACTTTTTTAACCGCTTCCTCCGCCATACGACGGACTCGGCCATCTAAAGTTTGGCCGGCCAGGGAAGTCAGAATACCGATCGCCGCCGATGTCTGCATTTGTCCTAAAGCATTAGTAACAGCAACTTGCGTGAGAAAGAAAGACTCTCCTGCAAGCGCCTCCAACTGTTCCGCGATCGCCTCGAGGCGATCGGGAGTTTGTCCCACAGATACGGCACCTAGGGCGCGTATCGCCGCCAAACGAAGGGCTTGAGGCGTTCCAGGTTTAGTATACTCAGCAATGATTTCCGCCGCTTCTGGGGCTGTTTTCATTTGACTTAACCCGGCGATCGCCCCCGATCGCACCACCTCATTCCAACCCGATCGCGTTTTGAGAACCTGTTGTAATAAGTCTAAAACTGACTCTTTTTTCTCCTTTAATACTCCAGAAACCATGCTTCCCAACTTTCGCAATGCAGTAGCTTCCGTGTAATAACTCGCATCGCCATTCGCTGCAATTTGTTGGATTTCTCGGTAACTTTCTTCGGTTTTAAACTGACTTAAAGACTCAATAATCGTCCGTCGAACTCGAGCATCGCTATCGCTTAAACCCGATCGCAAAGCGTCTTCAGCCTGTGTTAATTTAACTTTTGCAAGTTGTTTGGCGACCTCTACGCGAACGCCCCAAAAAGCATCGGATTTTAAGGCTTTTTCTAAGGCTTTAACCGTATCTAAATTACCTTTTTTAGCTAAGGCTATCGCCGCATAAATTCGCGAAACTGGATCGGGATCGTACTGTAATTGTGCCTTAAGTTCTGCTACAGGATATTCTAGGGAAACCGTTTTCAGAAAATAATTACCGACATCAAAACTAAAGAATTGAGGTTTTTTTGGTAACGGGAAATAATATGTTTGTTCCAGCAAATTGACTTGTACCGTCATTTGCTGTTGGGAAACCTTTTCTTGGGAATCAACATAACCGAAAGCAATGGGGATTTTGAGATCGAATAACCGGCGATCGCTACCCATTGAATCATTTTTAGTTTGCGTTTGTTTGACGGTAACTTTAGCTAAGTTATTCTCCCGATCCCATCCATAACTGACTTTAAATGCAGGATGACCGCCGCGAAAAACATAGGAATCAAATAAAAAGGCTAAATTGCGTCCCGTTGACTTTTCAATAGCTCGGAGTAAATCAATAGTTTCGACACTTTGATGAGCGCGATCGCGGAGAAAAGTTTGTATGGCGCGATCGAACAATTCATCCCCCAAAATACCACGAATCATGTGGTAAACGCAAGCTCCTTTTTCATAAAGATGGCGATCGTATAATTCAATTGCTTCCCGATAAATATTCGTCACAATGGGACGACGATAGCGGGATTTATCTTCGCTTAAATAACTTCTTGCTTCTTTTAAAAGGTAATAAGCGCCTTCATCTTGACCATATTCATGTTCCACCCACTGTACTTCAGAATAAGAGGCTGCACCCTCTTTAATCCACGCATGAGACCAATGTTTAATCACTACAAGATCGCCAAACCATTGATGCGCTAATTCGTGAACAACTAAACTTTCTGTGCGATCGTTATCTAAAGCAGCACGTTCATCTAATAAACAGCGATCGGTTAACAGCGTAGTTGAAGTGTTTTCCATTCCCCCAAAAATGAAATCAGCTACGCAAACTTGTGCATATTTAGAAAAAGGATAAGTATAACCATATTTCTGCGAGAGAAATTCCATCATTCGCGGCGTTTTTCCCATGCTGCGCTTACCATCTTCCTCTCGTCCTTTTTCAACGTAATAAGTTATGGGAATACTGTTCCATTCTGCTTTAATTTCGGCAAAATCTCCCACAGCAAGAGTAATTAAATAAGAGGGATGAATTTGTTTTTGATACCAGTGATAAATTGTTTCTTCTCCTTCCCGTTCCGTAGCAATGAGATCGCCATTAGAAATCGCTAGAAAAGGTTGAGGAACCCGAACGCGAATTTCCGATGAGGCCAATTGTCCAGGATAGTCAAAACAAGGAAACCAATAGCGGGAATCTTCATCTTCCCCTTGAGTCCAAACTTGCGGCGATCGCGCTTCTGGAACGATAAAATATAGTCCTCGTTGAGGGTCTTGCAAACGATAGGCGATCGCAATTTGTATTGCGTTTTCCCTTGTCGGTTCAACTAATTCAATCTGGAGTTCTTCGCCATCATAATCGAAGGGTTGAAAGATTTCTCCAATTTTGACAGATTCAATTTTTAGATCGATCGCATCAAGAGTTAGAGAACGAATTCCAGCATGAATCGGTTTCAAAGTTATCGTACAAATACCGATAACACATTTTTGAGAGATGTCAACCGCTAAATCAAGGAAAATATGTTCGACTTGTCCAGGGCGATCGGGATTATAATGAGGCTTTGCTCCAGGTAATTCAAAGGATTTGCGATCGTTTTCTTCGGAATCGAAATAAAAATATGGCATTCTTTACAAAATCTAGAAACAGTTTATGTGGTTGTTTGGGAAAGTCCCAATATAATTTTATAGGGTAGCGCGAATTGGATTCAGTCGGTCAGTCTCATCGTAACAACCATTGCTTGAGTATCTATAGTTAGCCAAAATATAGTCAGATATAAACAAGACATGGATTCTATTTCAAAAATCCCCTTCATTTTGGCTTCGAGAGATTGATTCTCCTTGGGTGAACTACGCACCTCTCTATCCCATAGCCCCTAAAGGCAT
>NZ_JAYGHV010000284.1:0-28009 GCF_034932145.1 Spirulina sp. 06S082
CTTGCTAGTTATTGATTCGATCCCCCCCAGCCCCCCTTGATAAGGGGGGAGAATCCCAAAGTCCCCCTTTTTAAGGGGGGAGAATCCCAAAGTCCCCCTTTTTAAGGGGGATTTAGGGGGATCGAAACGTATCCTATTTGTAACTAGCAACTCGGGTTACTCTACAGATTTACATTTTGAGATGCACCCCAGTAAAAAAGTGCCGATCGCGGAATTGTCCCAATAGAGAGGAAATAATATTATCTTTTTCGAGTAAATTATAGACAGTGTAAAATATTGTTAATTATGAATTATTCCCATGTCCTCTAATATAAATCGCTTTTTATACTTGGAACTTACCGTTAGTGCCTCGCAACCCGAACTATTAGATGGTTTAGAATATTGGTTGCAATTAGGATTACTGGACGATGGCCAAGTCAAACAACTAAGTCAGCGCTATTTAACCTGTACTCTTCCCGAACCTATTCTCAAGGTCGAAAAACCAAAAATTGGCCAATCTTCAAACCAAGAGTTTGCCGAAGAAATTCCCATTTCAGTCCCTCGAAAAAGAAAACTTGTCGCGCAAAAAATTGCAACATCTCAACCTTCTGAAATCGAGAAAATTTTCCAATCTTTTAAAGATGAATTAAGTTTGCGCTGGCTATTTTTCCTCGGCATTTTTCTCGTTATTGTTTCTTCGGGAGTCATGGCTGCAACCCAATGGCAAGAAATCAATTCCATTGGACAATATGGTATTTTATATGTTTATACTTTAATCTTCGGTCTTTCTGGCTGGTGGACGGGGAAAAATGAGAAACTACAATTAACCTCTCAAACCTTAACTATTGTTGCATTATTACTCATTCCTATTAATTTTGTGGCGATGGATAGTTTTGGGCTATGGCGCAATTTGATGGGCTGGCCTGTTATTGCGATCGCGGCAATAAGTTTGAGTATTATGACCTTTCTATTTTCACGGAAAGCGATCGCGATCGAAGCATCTTTATTTTTAGGATTATGTTATTTGCATTGGGGATGGACTATCTCAAATATCCCTCTATTGGCGATTTATTTAGGCACAATTCCAACGGCTATTCTCTTACGAAGAAAGTTCTCTCAAGCCAAAAAACTCGATCTTTCGCGAGTCTTTTTTGTTCTTTTTGCCCTGACAATCTTGTTTGTTCGTGGCACAATTCTGGAACAATTACCCCTAGCACAATTAGGTTTAGCTATTGGTATTGGAGGCTGGATCTGTACAGAAATTGTTCCTTTCCTTAAGTCTTATACTATCCTTTCTAAAATCCTCGAAATTACTGGTATACTCCTAATCTTATTCGGATGGAAAGCAGGGATTTTTGTTGCCATTCCTTGGCAGTCTTTAGTAGTTAGTGGCTTAGGTTTTTGGTGCTTCTTGAAACGATTAAAGCAATATTGGCATGGGTTAGATTTATTGGCATTATTTGCGATCGGCGCACAAGGATTTGTTTTACTCACCCGCTTAATACCTCTAAAATCTTGGGACAATCTTTTTGGGCTTTTAACTAATCTCACGGGTTATGAAAATATTGTAAATTTGTTTATAATTAGTGCATCTTTTGGCTACAGTTTTATCTTTATCGGCTATACGAGAAAACTGTACCGACTCGATAAACCCAAACTCGCTTATTTTGGCGAAGGATTGGCACTTACATTAGGAAGTATAACCTGTTTATATGCTGCATTTATTCCTTCTTTACGATCGCTTTCTTTCCTATTCTGGGCAATTTCATTTCTCATGGTTGCCCATCGTGTTAAAGTGCGTCCCGTAGCAATCTATTTAGCACATCTTTCCGGGGCGATCGCAATTTTAGCAATTTTTCCGTGGTTATTTCCTCAATTTACAACTGAGAATTATGCAGTTATTTTCCTTATCTGGGCGATCGCGGAATGGATCGCCTTGATGGGATTAGAAAAAATTAAGATTTCAAACCTAACAAAAGTTGCAGTAAAACATCTTTCAATCTGGTCTTTAAGTTGTTGGCATTTAGGATTTATTGGGGCAATTGGCAGCTATTTTTGCTCGATTATTCCTGATACAAATTCTATTTTGCCAGAACCTTCTTTAGAATGGTTACTGATCCCCCTAACTTTAACTGTAGTCTCTCGAGTCAGTCCTCTTCGTAACCGAGAAGCCGTTTTTGCTAGTGCGATCGCGCTTTTCGCAGTTCAATTTTTACTCCTTAGAGACCCTTTTCCCAGATTAATTGGTTTGGGAGTCGCAACAGGATTAACGATCGCCCATACAGACTCTCTAAAACGCAAGGAAATTGCATTTGTAGGCATCGGTTATGGGTTAGGATTAGGAATAGCAATATTTTGGCAACAAGTACAAATTGCAGAATGGTTATTGATGGGTGCGATCGCCGTCGCATTCCTCTGGGGTGGCGATCGCTTCTTACAATCGCGATCGGGCAATCTCGCTAAAGTCTATCGAGAAGCCGCCGATATTTGGGCAATTATTCTCACAATAGCCCTATTAACCGGACTGACCACCGCGATCGCCGTCGGATACAGACAACCTCTATATATTCATTGGGCGCTTTTCATTGCACCTATAGTTTTAACAGGGGCGATCGCCTTTCGCAGCCAGTCAAAACTCACCGAGGAGATTGTTTGGGGAGTCGTCTGGGGGCTAGAATTAATCATCAGTAGCGGACTATTGTTAGTAAATGCCTCAATCTTAACTCTAGCTGCGGTTAATATACTGATTGGCTTCTGCATCGCAGTCGATCGCCTTGTAAACTTGCGATCGCCATTTACCTCACTCAATACATTTCGCCTTATTCCCCTATTTTATGCCGTTTTAGGGCTAGTTATGCGTGGAGAATACTTCACCCCATACACCGGATTTTTGACCCTTGGCGCGGCATTAACAGGGCTGGCGATCGCTATTCCCTGTCCCGGTTGGCAAGGACTCTCTTATCTCTCTCTGGCGGGGATTTCTGCGGGCTTATACGAACTCACAATTTACCAAATGTCCCAAGGATCGGGAGGGAGTCCCATCGATGGACTAACTATCCTAGCTGCGATCGCCGTCGTTATTGCTGTCAGTTATCGCAGTTTGGTCTTAATCTTACCACTTCGTAATAATAAGAAAACCTATAACTTGCGACGAAAAAATATTACAATAGTGGGAAATATACACTGGGCGATCGCAAACATCTTCATGCTATTCGCTTTAGGTTTGAGTCTTAATTCTCCCTCGCAATTGCGCCTTTTAGGAACAATAATTTGGGGAATTATTGCACTTTACGCCATTCTACAAGGACGCGGCTTAGACAAGCCCAAACGCAACGATTTATGGGTAATTTTAGGCGTTATTGCAGCAGGCATTCTCTCGGTTTATCTGCGTTTATTTTGGCCGGAATATAGGCTTGTTGGTGTTGCTGTTGTCCCGATAAACTGCGCGATCGCCTTAGCCCTTTATTCTCTCCCCTGGCATCGTTGGGGATGGCGCAAACAACCTTGGCAATATTGCGCGATCGCGGTGCCTATTATTGTCTTATTTGGACAAACTCCCTCTATTTCTACCCTAAATTTACTCACCGTAGCAGCCTTTTATATCCGAGTAGCACAACAGTCAAAAAATTGGCGTTGGACGTATTTTGCATTAGGGCTTTGTAATTGGGCGATCGCGCGGTTTTTTCAAGAGAATCACCTCCAAGACCCTCTTTGGTATGTTTCCCTGGCTAGTTTATCCATTATCTATATCTCTCAATTCGATCCCGCTTTACAGGACTCATCTCAATCCAAAAATCGCCATTTATTGCGCGTTATTGGGAGTAGTTTAACTTGTATTATTGCCCTAGTTTTGCATTCAGAAATGGGACTCGTACCCATTCTGATCGGATTATTGGCTATCTTGATTGGTTTAGGTGTAAAAGTGCGGGCATTTCTTTATGTAGGAACTATAACCTTTCTTTTTGCAACCTCCTATCAATTGATAGTTCTCATTTTTCACTATGCCTTTTTAAAATGGGCGATCGGTTTAGTTTCAGGTATCATTTTAATTATTGTTGCTGCAAACTTTGAACGCAGCCGCGATCGCGTTTCTTCAACCTTACAAAATTGGCTAACTCAATTGAACACTTGGGAGTAATGATTCTAGGTTAGGGACTCAAAACGATTGGCGATCGCCTCATTTTACTCATTGTTCATTAAATATCTCTCGAATTCTATTACGAAACAAACGAACTGCCGATCGCTGTCCAAGGAGATCGCTTTGTTCGATAAAATGAGGAATTTCTGCAATTGGTAAAAAGGGAAAAGCCAAACTTTCCTCCTGTTGTTGATAACTATTAGCAATTAAATGATAAACAAACAAAGTTCGTTGACTGTAGCGCCATAATTCAGGAATTCCCAAAGCGGCATAAATAGATTGTTTGTTAATTGATGAATGGGTATAATCTGATTCGATCGCTAAATCTGGAGGAGGATCGCGATCGAGATTAATTGTTCTTCCTCTGACTCTCGACTCATTTTGAATGTAAAAACAGGTATCTGGTTCGATAAAACTTCGTAAATCTTCTCGTTTTAAACTCCATGAACCCAACTGCATCACTTCTATCTCTAACTCATCTGCAATTCCTTCAATGAAACTTCCAAGGAGGATTTTGGGTTTTTCATGTTCTTGCAATGGCATTCTAAACTCTAAGACTCCTTCATTATAAGTTATTCGACAAGCCCGATCTTCGCCAATTTCTGCTAAAAGGGTTTTAAAAGTTTGCCATGTTACTCCCGATAAGGTTAAATGAGCATCTTTTTCTTTGGGTTGAGGGACTACAATCATATTTAATTTTCCTCCCTATCTCTTTAGTAGTTTTAAACTAACGTAGATTATAATTTGTTCTGGTGGAATTTGCTGCATTTGGGTTAAATAATTTCATGTTGCCTCAGCATCTTGATATAATCGAGATTTACTGGGAAAATCTCCCTCTCTCAAACCAAAGCCGCGATAGTCAATTAAAACAACCTAAAATAGGCGATCGCGAGAGAACCACCGTAAATTTTGAGAATTCGCTTCATACCCATCGTTAAAACTTGTTTTTGCTGTTAATGATTCAAAAGACTGCACTCACTCTTACTAATCTTACCTTTACTTATCCCGATCGCCCGGCGATCTGGCAAGATTTAAACCTCCAAATTCAACCAGGAGAAAGAGTCGGGGCGATCGGTCCCAATGGTGCAGGAAAAACCACTTTATTCTTATCCATTTGCGGCATTTTAGCCCCTCAAAACGGACAAATTGACTTATTTGGTCAATCTGTTAAAACCAAAGAATTTCGCCCAGAAATTGGCTTTGTCTTTCAAAACCCAGACGATCAGCTTTTTTGTGCTTCCGTGTGGGATGATGTGGCCTTTGGGGTAGAAAATATGGGTTTATCTCCCTCAGAAATTAAAATGCGCGTTCAAGAAGCATTGAACTTGACAGGAACTTTCCCACTCCGCGATCGCATTCCTCACGAACTATCGGGAGGGGAAAAATGTATGGTTGCGATCGCTTCCATCCTTGCGATGCGTCCCCAATTCATCCTCTATGATGAACCCAGCGCTAACCTCGATTTAAGCGCTCGCCGTCGTCTGATAAAATTTATTCAGCAGTCTCGAGAAACGATCTTAATTTCTTCCCACGATCTCGAATTAATCCTTGAGGTTTGCGATCGCATTTTCCTGCTCAATCAAGGTACAATTCTGGCAGATGGCAAACCCAAAGATATTTTAAGCGATCGCACTCTCATGGAAGCCAATGGGCTAGAAGTACCTTATTCTTTAATAGCAGATTAAACAATTATTAAAATCAATGTTTAACTAAAACGAGAACAGCAACAGCAAGCACAAAATAACCAAAACCTTTTTGTAAGTGTTTGGCCTCGATATTTTTGGTTAAATAGGCACCGGCGATCGTACCAAAACCAGCAGCAATAGTGAAAGATAACATCAATGTCCAATCTAGAATTGTTTGATCGATATATCCCCAAAAACCCGTCGCAGATTTCAACGCAATGATCAGCAAAGATGTCCCGATCGCCTCCTTCATGGGAATTCCTCCCAAGAGAACTAATGCGGGAATAACGGCAAATCCTCCCCCCACACCAACAAATCCAGTTAATACTCCTACTCCTAATCCTTCAAGAGGAATGGCTAACCATTTTGGCAATCCACGATGGGATTTTGAGGGCTGTTTTTGGCTATCTTCTTTGGGGGTTTTTCGACTTTGACTAATCATCAGAATACTTGCTATAATCATTACGACTCCAAAACAAACTAATTGGATAGTTTCCGTAATGAAAGGTAATGCCGCAAGACGAGCGCCAGAATAAGCTCCAAGCATAGCAGTAGGAGCAAATAAAGCAGCAATTTTTAAATTAACATTGCCTTGAAACCAATGAGGAATTGCACCAATTAAACTCACTGTTCCCACGATAAATAAGCTCATGGCGATCGCTTCTTTGATGCCGACTCCCATCACATAAACTAAAATTGGCACGGCCATAATTGAGCCACCACCGCCAATTAATCCCAAACTCAATCCAATCCCAACGGCCAAAATATAGCCGAAAATTAGAATAAACACGATCTTAATTTTCTTGAAAAGGTGAATTGTAAAGGTGATGTAGATTGGTTTTTAGGACTTACACAACTAGGGAGCGAGACGCTCCCACTACTGTATTCTATCGTTATAGTAGTGCGGGATATTGCGTAAGTTATATCTACAAAAAACTAGAGTTTCTTAAACTCGTTGATTATAGGGAAGTTTGGCGAGTAACATTGCCATTGCACAAGTATTGCTGACTCCGGCAAAGACTAAACCTGACCCGACAAAACCACTGAGGATCAAAAACCAAGGAGATATAAATGCTCCTAAAATTGTTCCCGTTACAACTAATGAACCCGCAACAATTTGCACTTGACGCATGAGACTAATAGGTGCATTTTTATTGATTTTTACGGGATAATTAGCAGATTTCCAAGCATTGAGTCCTCCTTGAAGTTCGTAAATTTCTGTCCAGCCTGCGGCTAATAACTGTTTCGCAGCTTGTTGGGAACGATTCTGACTTCGACAGTATAAAACGAGATTTTTTCCTTGTTCTTGGGGAATTTTAGCCGGATCGAAATTAGATAGAGAAACTCGTTTTGCCCCAGGAATATGTTCTCCAATATATTCAGAAGGTTCGCGCACATCCACTAGCGCGACTATATCTCGATCTAACCATTCTTGGAGTGTAAAAGGGGCGATTTCTTTAATTTGTTGGTTTGATTTTTCTTTGGCGATAATCACTGTTTTAGTCTCCTTTTGTTTGCAGTACAAAGCGGTAAAAATAAAGGCAATTAAGATGAATTTAAGCAGCAGAATTGATTTGCCCGCAGCGTTCGTTAGCAGGAACGGCTTCCATCATCTTTTTGGGGTTGGCAAGATTTAAACTCTTCATAAAGGCAATAAAATCATGGCGATCGCGTCCGACAAAACGAGGATTAAACCGCTTTTCTTCTCCGATCGCAGACATGGTTTGCCCGCGATAGTCGTGACCGGGATAGACGAGGGTTTCCTCTGGTAAAGTAAATAACCGTTGCGTGACGGCATCATAAAGTATCCCTGCATCGCCGCTTTGAAAATCAGTACGCCCGCACCCTCGAATAAACAGAGCATCTCCGGTTAAAACCCGATCGCCATGGACGAGATAGGCCATATGGCTGTCGGTATGTCCAGGGGTGGCGATCGCTTCGATCGCAATGGTCCCCAGTTGCAGAATTTCTCCATCTTTTATCTGTCGATCCGCACAAACTGCATGGGCATTTTCTGGGACGATCCCCTGACACCCAGTAAGTTCTCGCAGTTTTCCGGTTCCGGTGATGTGGTCGGCATGAATATGGGTTTCTAAGCCATAGCGTAGAACTAGCCCCAATTCCTCAATCAGTTTGAGATCGCGATCGACCTGTTCCAAGACGGGATCGACAAGGGCTGCATCTCCTGTCCCGCGATCGGCGATGAGATAAGTATAGGTATAGGTTTCCGAGTCAAAGAGTTGACGAAATAGCATTTTTCTCCCTCTGAGTTTGTAGTGGGGTTCTTTGTTTCAATATATCACCATATAAGAATATTGTCATCAAAAAAAATGAATCTTTACCTTTCGGGACTGACCCATTGAAATACTAGCGGGCAAGATACCCGCACCATAACGATTCACGCCACTTGCAATAATCTTTCTAGCTGTTGAATGCCGCGATCGACATAACGGGTCACTGTCATGGGACTGATACCAATTTTTTTAGCGGCTTCCTTACGGGTCAAATTTTTGAGAAAGACCAACTCGAGGGCAGTTTGCGTCTTCTCCTCCAACTGGTCGATCGCATTCATTAATTGCGAGCATTCTTCTCGTTGCTCTCGATGAAAGGTAATATTAACATCAGCTAACGTATCCGCCAAAGTAATGTTCGAGTCTACCTGCCGCGTTACCGTGGCATCTAAACTGAGCAATAAGCGATTTTTGACTGCCATTTTGCACTCTCGCCATTCTTGCAGAGATACCCCGAGAGATGCAGCAATTTCGCTATCTTCGGGAATGCGTCCCAGTTCCGTCCGCAATTGTTTGCTAACTTTCTGCGATCGCCCGTGGAGTTCTTGCCAACGACGGGGAATTTTGATAATTGTCCCCTTATCTCGTAAATAATGCAGGATTTCGCCGCGAACGTAAGGCAGTGCAAAAGAACTAAAAGCTCGGCCTTGTTTGGGATCGAAGCGATCGATCGCCCGGATCAAGCCCAAATATCCCGTTTGCTCCAAATCTTCATAGGGTTCGTTACACTGACGACAGAGTTGATGAGCCACTTTACGGACGAGGCCGCTATTTAACTCAATCAATTCATTTCGCAAGTTTAGGGAGCGATCGCGGGAGTAGGCGACCAATAGTTCAATATCGCGAGTTCGCAGGGCAGAATGTGTCATTACTCAAATTACATTGGCTAGTAAGTATAAGCACCTAATTGTTGGAAATTGCTCCAAAATGAGTGCATCTACTTATGACTCTCCCGTTCATTGTGGAAATTTTGCGCCCTTTCCACCATCGTTGTTATACGGAAATCTCAGAGGGCGATGGCGATCGCCTCCGCAAAAATACCGATCTTGACCTAGCAAAAGTTTAGTAAGCATCGGCTGTAGTTCCAAGTTGCTAGAATTGTGTGAGAGTGAATTGTTTTATCAGTTTAGCTTCTATGAGTAAAGGAAAAACCCATACATTTGGGGACAGTCGCCGATCGCAAGTCTGGCAATTTATTGAAGTCCTCCATCGTCAAGCGATCGCGGTAGAAAAGGGAGACTCTCTCAGCGCCGATATTCACATTAAAACTTTTAACTGGGGTCAAAATGGCGATCGTCCTTGGTTGCACGTAGAAACTACTCTCGACGCGATCGCCAAACTGACTTCTCCTCGGCTGAATCGAGATATAGTGAGAGCAATTCATAACTTTTATCTCCCTAAATTTTTAGGGATTTTAAGCGATCGACGTTTGCGAGAACGAGGTCGAGGATCGGAAAAATGGCAGTTTTCCTTGCAACTTTGGCATATTGATTTAGTTGAAAATAAACGACAATTTGAGCTTGTTTGGGAAGAACATAAATTAGGCAAACTTGCAACTATTGAAGAGATTGAAGAGGGCGATCGCCCTCTTCTCGAACAAGATAAAATAAGATTGGCCGAATATGATAACCTTGAACTTAGTGCAAGTTCTCCTTTCTATATCAATCGTCTTTTCATTGAACAAAAATGTCGCCAAACGCTTCTACAACCGGGTTCTTTGTTGCGAATTAAAGCACCGCAACAGATGGGGAAAACTACATTAATAACCCAAGTTATCAACAATATCGTTCGAGAAAAAAACTATAGAGTTGCTATTATTAGTTTTAAATTAGCCGATCGCTTGAGTACAACCTCTTTAGATCGTCTCTTACGCTGGTTATGTGCCAATATTAGCCAGCAATTAAGATTATCTCTAAAATTCCAAGAGATTTGGGATGAAGAAATTTTAGGGAGTAAAGTAAGCTGTACTAATTATTTTTCTTCTTGTTTTTTAAAGTCAGAGGAAACACCTTTAATTTTATGTTTAGATGATATCGATTTATTATTCCCTCATACTGAACTCTATCGGGATTTTTTCCCTTTATTACGCTTTTGGCACGAAAAATCTCGCAGTCAATCTATCTGGCAAAGATTGAGATTAATCGTTGTTCATTCCACGGACATTTATATTAAACTCAATATTAATGAATCTCCCTTTATTGTTGGCGTACCGATTGAAATTCCAGAATTAACATCAGAACAAGTTAAAGAATGGATCTATAAACAAGGATTACAATGGAACGATCGCCAGATTGAACAACTCATCGATTTAGTTGGAGGATTTCCTAACTTAATTGATTTGGCGATCGCCCATTTTCAAATACACCGCGATCGCGATTTTACAGAGTTTTTAGAAATGGCGGTAACAGATTCAGGGATTTATCGCAATCTACTGCGAGAGAAATTATCAATTCTTAAAGAAAAAATGGAACTCCTTCACACAATAAAAACTATTCTCAGCAGTCAAGAAGGAATAAAAATAGATCCCTTATTATCTTATCAGTTACAGAGTTTAGGTTTAATTCAATATTATAATGGAAAAGTAAAAATGAGTTGTAAATTGTATCATCTCTATTTTAAATATTATCTTGGAGAACTGTAGATTTTCATTTTTGATCGCGTAACACACTTTTTATGAACAATGAAAAACAAACATAATTATCTAGAAAAGTTTCCTTATAAAGTAGGGGGAAGTCTCGACTTCGATCACCCTGCTTATATTGTGCGATCGGCAGATTTTGAGATTTATAATGCCCTTAAAGTAGGCGAGTATTGTTATATTCTCAATGCCCGACAAACCGGAAAATCAAGCCTTAGAGTCCGCACCAAATCTAAATTAGAACAATTAAATATAAAATGCGGTGAAATCGATCTCACGGGAATAATTGGCCAAAACAGTTCGCCTCAACAAGTTTATGCTGGGATTGTACAGGAACTAATTAATAATTTTAGTTTAGATGTGAATTGTGCGACTTGGTGGCGCGATCGCCGCGAAATTTCTCCGATTCAGTGCTTTAGCGAGTTTATTGATAAAATTATTTTAGCCCGGCATTCTGAGCATTTTGTTATTTTTATTGATGAAATCGATCGCTTATTAAATTCGCCAGTTTCTGCGAGGGACTTTTTAGCCTTAATTCGCTATTTTTATGATAAACGTACCAGTTATTCCTCTTATAAACGCCTAACTTTTGCACTTTTGGGAGTTGCTGCACCCTCAGAATTGATGGGTAATAATCTCTCCACACCTTTTAATATTGGTCGGGCGATCGCGTTAAATGGTTTACAATTGCACGAAGCGCTACCGTTAGCAACCGGATTAAGAGAAATAACCAACAATCCTCAAATTGTCCTCAAACAGATTCTCCATTGGACAGGAGGACAGCCATTTCTTACCCAAAAACTTTGTCAATTAGCGATCGCATCTCCCGCATATATTTCCGAGGGAAAAGAAGAAGAATTTATCGCAGAATTAGTGCGATCGCGCATTCTCGAAAATTGGGAAACTCAAGACGATCCCCAACATTTACGAACCATCCGCGATCGCCTGCTGGAAAGTCAAAACTCGACCCGAATTTTAACAGTATATCGGCGTATTTTACGTCGAGGGGCGATCGCAGTAGACAAAAGCACAGAACAGATAGAATTGCGCCTAGCAGGGGTCGCGATCGAACAGCAAAGAGAATTACAAGTTTACAATCGTATCTATGTCAATATCTTCAATCTGCATTGGCTCAAAACAGCGATCGCTACCCCTTCATTATTACAAATCCTCAGTCGCTGGCGTTGGTTATTCTCGTTTTTATTGGCGATCGTAGGATTTCGTTATTGGTTTCCCAGACTGCATATTGAACTAAACGATCGCGGGGTTTCCTCTTATCTTGCTAAACGCTATAGGTTAGCGGGTTTATACTATCAATGCGCTCTTTTCTTAAATCCCAATTATCGCAAGGTTCGCTACAATTTAGGATCGCTTTATGAAGAGTGGAATCAAAGTGAAAAAGCCCAAAAAGAATATTATTTAGCAATTCAAGGCGGTGTAACTGAAGCATACAATAATTTAGCGCGATTGTATCTGTTAGAAAAACGATACCTAGAGGCGATCGCCTTACTGAAAGAGGGATTGCAAAAATCAGAAGCGCAAACCGATGCAGTAGTACGCTATGCCTTTTTAAAGAACTTAGGTTGGGCTTTATTCAAAGAAGGTGAATCTGTGCAAGCAGAAGAGTATTTACGAGAGGCGATCGCCTTAATGACCACTCGCGCACCTAGTTATGGGTTACTCGCGCAAGTCCTAGAAGCACAAGGAAGAAAAGAGGAAGCGCAAGTAATTTGGGGACAATTTTTAGAACTTGCACCTCGAGATCCGAGTCCCGAGGTGCAAGCATGGACGCTGGTTGCACCTTAAATTTGAGGAAGGAGAAAAAGTTCCATCTTTCTCCTGAACCTCTGTTACAATCGAGTTAGCTATTTGATTTGGGAGGAACGGTTTGCCCTTCTTCCTTTTCGTCTTCTTTCTGGACTGTCAGCAATTGTGGGTTAGACGATTGCATGACACAATGATGACCCGGATAAGTGTCTTCATTTTGGTTTTGGACGATCGCGATCGAGATTTGAATCGTAACTTGGATAGAAGCGATCGCGACCAACACGGGAAAGATTCGCATGAGATTATTGATTGAACTCAACAATTTGCATTCTCAAAGGGTGCAGACTGGTGTTAGACTGAGACTGGCCTGATATTGATCTCTTTTTTGATCGCTCTCTGTCTGAGTTCCCAAATACAAATATTTACCAGATTTCCGCAGGTATTTATGTGAATTATGTCTAGAACTCTAAAAGTATCT
This sequence comes from Spirulina sp. 06S082, assembly GCF_034932145.1. Classification (NCBI taxonomy): domain Bacteria; kingdom Bacillati; phylum Cyanobacteriota; class Cyanophyceae; order Spirulinales; family Spirulinaceae; genus Spirulina; species Spirulina sp. 06S082. The sequence goes on from NZ_JAYGHV010000284.1 coordinate 12,977, forward strand.
CCAGAATGTATAAAGCAAGTTAAATTCTCGTTACCAAGGCATAACTATTCTACTGTTCAGGAACTTGCAGAAGACTCACAAATTGCGCGATCGACTGTTAGCAATTTTTTGAATGGAAAACCAGTACTAACTCGCAATTTTTTGGAGTTATGTCATTTTTTGGATTTGGACTCGGAACAAATTTCTGGATTAAAAATCAAGGAAAATAAGCAACAAGATTATTCTATAAATGCTCAGAATATCGATAGTATTAAGCGTCAAAGTAATATAACAATTATTCAATTATCCATCGTTCTCGATACTCAAGATGAAGTAGCAATATCTAAGCTCCCAGAAATTCTCAAGCAGATTAAAGAAATTTCAGGAGATACTTCCATGAATATAGAAAATATAGAAAAAGGTAGTATAGTTCTTAAGATATCAGGTTCTAAAACAGGTTGTGAACGTCTTAATAATTTATTCAGATCGGGACAATTAACAGAATTGTTGGGAATAGAAATATTAGATTTAGCCTTGGAATTACCAGAAAAAAATTTAATACAACTCGGTCAATGGTTGCAAAATCAATTTATAGAAGCAGAAAAGGCACAGTGGGTTACTATAAACGAAATTTTTGGAACTCAACAGTTTGCATTTAGAAATAATGGAAGTCCAAGAGCGAAACAAGTTAAACTCGGCGAGAAAATCATTAATTTAATTCTTAATGTTGAAGACTTAGAAGAGGAAATTAGCATTATATTTGGAATTTATCCTAATCGCCAAGAGCCACTCCCTCAAAATCTTAACGTTGTTGTTTTTGGTGAAAATGAGCAAATTTTAATCGAAATTCCCCTAGCAAACTATCCGAATGGTGTTGTTCAAGAATTATTTTTTGACCCTGGAGAGGCGTTTCACATTGAAATGACTCTAGATAATCAAGTTTATCTAGAGTCATTTATTATTGAAAGAGTGTTCTAAAAGCTATACCCAACACACTTAAAGTAGTTCCCAAGAGAGTGATGATTAAAGAAGGAACTAAATATCCAACTTTAGTATCGATTTTAGTTAATTTTTCTTCGATATTATCAACCTTATCTTTTGTTGGAGTATTATTCTCTAGGCGCTCTAAACGACCATTAATATTATTAAAATTGCCACCATGACGTTCTAGTGTGACTTTGACATCATTAAGTTCCTTTGTTATATTACCTAGCTTATCATCCAGTTTATCCAGCTTGTTTTCAAACTTATTCTCAAACTTTTCAAATCTTTCATGCAGAAACTTTATTAAATTTTCAGTTTGTGCATCTTTTTCTTTTACAGTTTCCATTTTATTGAAACCTCTTAACTAAAATTTAGTCAGAACTTTTTTTAAAGTTCGTATCCCATTATGTTACCCAGTCTATTAAAATTAACAACTTTAGTTTATATCGAACTCTGTATAGCAATCCTAATTGAGATGTGAGGGTAGCGTAGGCTGAAGCCCCTACCATTACTCCCTACCATTACTGGATGTTTACAAATCAAATGAACCTACTATAGTTCTATTACAGTCTGAGAGTTACTGCGATAAAAATAAGTTAAACCTCGTTTACGACCGTTTTCATAAGTAAGTTGTAACTGAGTTGTGTTTTTGCGAGTAAGTTATAACTTACTTGTGACCGGTAAAGAAGGCAAAGCCTTATGATTAATTTGCAAAACAAAGCTGAAATATTCATTTGATGGGAGTAGCTATGCCACGTAGTTTAAGAGTCGATCCGCAATATAGAGAAGATGTTAAAATGTCCTTGATTCGTAGCGGTTATACGACTCAGAGGCAATTAGCTGAGGATATAGAGTTGGCTTTGTCTACAGTTAATAAGTTTTTTAACTGTAAACCCATCTACAATCTTAACTTTATCGAAATCTGTAATCGTTTAGATTTAAACTGGGACGAAATAATAGATGCTCAGAGCCAGAATCTATCAGTAGATAATATGGAAATATCATCTAAACTCAAACCGATTGCTAAAGATAAAGCGAGGATCCGTTTTACAATAGAAGCAACAATAGAAGATTTAGATAAGCCTCTTTTGGATGAATTGATTAAACTGATCCAAGAACGTTCATTAGATGCGTCTTTTACTTTGAAAAGAATTGAGGAAGGAAGTTTGATGTTTACATTTGAAGGTTCACAAGAAGGAAGTAAACGCTTACAAGAATTATTTCAAAACGATCAACTTAAAGAATTATTGGGACTTGAGATTTCTACTGTAGATTCGTATCTAAGATAGTACCGCAATATGAACGATCGCGTCTCCTTGATTGATTAAAGGATTTTGCGTATGACCAATTACTAAGCCTGTTATATTTGCACGAACTGAAACTGTTGTTTCTCCAAACGCATCAAAGATTTTACCAATAATTTGACGCTTTTTAACGCGATCGCCTAACGTAATAGATAAGCGTAAAATCCCGCTACGAGAAGCACGAACCCATTTAGACGAATCTACTTCGATAGATTCCGCTACGGGATCGATTGTAATTGCACTTAACATTTCTAACGCGGTCATGGCTCGAAAAACACCTTCAACCCCAATACGAATTACTTCCGTATCGAAACGTAATGCTTCTCCCCCTTCGTAAAGTAGTACAGGGATTCCCTTTTTCCCCGCAGCCTCTCGCAGGGACCCATCTCGCGTATTGGAGTGTAGCATCGCTGGGGCTCCAAAAGCCCGCGCAAAACGAGCAGTTTCTTCATGCTTTAAGTTAGCACGAATTTGCGGCAAGTTCGTGCGGCTGTCGGAAGCCGTATGCAGGTCAATTCCGTGGGTACTGCGACTGACAATTTCCTCCATGAATAAATGTGCCAAACGAGAAGCCAAAGACCCTTTCGGGGAACCTGGAAAACAGCGATTCAAATCTCGGCGATCGGGAAGATAGCGAGACTGTTGCAAAAAACCAAAAATATTCACAATTGGAACAGCAATTAATGTCCCTCTTAAATTCCCAGCACTTAATTGCTGCACAACTTGGCGAATAATCTCCACTCCATTCAATTCATCTCCGTGAATGGCTGCACTTAACCACAAAGTTGGACCTTCTTCCCGACCGTGAATGACGGTAATGGGTAGAGAAAGTAATGTTTGGGTGGGAAGTCGCGCTACAGGAAGTTCCACGCGCTGACGTTTTTTAGGGGCAAATACGAAGGCATTACGATGGGAGGTATCCAACGATTTAACACTCACAATAGTTAATGAATAGGTCAATTAATAGGGGATACGATCGCGAGTTGCACCTGCAGCGCCATTCTTGGCTATAAAGTCAATGATTTTCCCAGCGACATCAATACCCGTGGCCTTTTCAATACCTTCTAAACCTGGAGAAGAATTCACTTCCATGACGACGGGTCCGTGATGCGATCGCAATAGATCGACCCCCGCAACCCTTAACCCCATTGCTTTAGCCGATCGCACAGCCGTACTGCGTTCTTCTGGAGTCAATTTAATCGCTTCAGCGTTACCTCCTCGGTGTAAATTGGAGCGAAATTCTCCTTCTGCACCCTGTCGTTTCATCGAAGCAATCACTTTGTTTCCCACCACTAAACAGCGCAAATCGGCACCTTTTGCTTCTTTAATGAACTCTTGAACTAAAATGTTAACATCCAAGCCGCGAAAGGCTTCGATGACAGATTTTGCGGCTTGTTGAGTTTCCGCCAAAACAACACCGATCCCTTGAGTTCCTTCTAATAGTTTAATCACCAAGGGCGCACCGCCGACAGTTTCAATCAACCCGTCAATATCTTGGGTGGCGTGGGCAAACCCCGTTACGGGTAAACCGATCCCATCTCGCGCTAAAATCTGCAAACAGCGTAACTTGTCCCGCGATCGCGAAATCGCTTGAGATTCATTGGCGCTAAATACTCCCATAACCTCAAATTGACGCACTACCGCCGTCCCATAAAATGTTCTTGATGCACCAATGCGAGGAATTACCGCATCAAACTCTTCTAAAGTCGTACCGTTATAAACCACTGTGGGTTTATGAGAAGCAATATTCATATAACAGCGCAGATAGTTCACTACCCGCATATCATGCCCCCGATCTTCCCCTGCTTCTTTCAAGCGCCTGGTAGAATATAGTTTGGCATCTTGAGATAAAATTGCAATTTTCATTGAGTTGTTTTTGTACTATTCTTCGTTAAAATCTGTTTGGTTTTGTTGTTGGGGATTTTGAATGTAAGAGTTACCCGCATCCACAAGAAAACGCTGTCTTATTGCTTCTCGTCCCAAGAGCATTCTAAACCCCATTTCGTCCCGATTGGTTAAAGTTAGCTCGATCGCCCATCGTTGCCCGCCCAATTCTACTACAGTTTGAATGACCGGGCGTAACTGAGACGCACCGCTAGAACTGCGGACGCTGCGGCGATCGAGTAAAATCGCTTCGGCAACGATAACGCGATCGCTGTCTCTTTGGTAAGGATGAACGCTAAAACGAACCATAGTTTGGCCATCTCGTTCAAATTCGGCGATCGCAAAAGCGTGCAAGGCAGACGATCGCGCCCCTGTATCAATTTTGGCTTTAATTTCGGGAATATTTAACTCAGGTAAAGCAATGTATTCTCGCCAGCCGATCGGCGAAAGTTCGGTCATACAAATTATGAATTATCACTCCTTTTTAAGTATACATTATCGGTAACTGATAACTAAAAAATCATTGTCCTCTTATGGTTAATTGATAGCGTCCTCGTCCTTCTTGCGAGTAAGAATTGACAATAACCCGATAGATTTCATCTCGAGGTAAACGCACTTCAATTTGAGAGTTTGTATTTCCCTCAGTAAAATCGTCATTTTCTCCTAATTTTTCGCCATTCGCATCCACCAAAATCAAATAAGTATCAAAATCCGGGCTTTCTAATCGCAAACTGACCGATTGTCCGGCTAATCCCCGAAATCGATGTTCTTGGTATAAACTACCATCATTCAAACGTCGCGCATTAGCACCGAGAATACCCTGTTGCTGGAGGACGAATTCAGCGCGACGAGTTGCACTTGAACCATTCAATACTCGCGCTTGTAGATTGTAATTACCCACTTCGCCGCTTTGGTAAGAATTTGCCACTAAAAAATACTTGCCGTCAAGGGGTAAAGTTGCTAAAATTTTCGCATTGCGTCCTCCCCCACTATCATCATCTCGAGCCACGTGAGAGCCGTCAGGAGCGACTAAAATCAGAAAAGGATCGAGATTGTTACTGCTCATTTGAATCTCGATTTGCATCCCCGATCGCGCTTCAAAGGTATAGGCATCAAAAAAACTGCGATCGGCTGACATCATATTATCCCCCCGATCCAAACTACCCTGAATAATTTCGCCATTGAGATTGAGATTTTGAGTGGTGAGGGAGCGATCGCGGCTAGGATTGGGATCTCGGGCAGTACGAGGGGCGCGACCCTCATTGACGGCGGTTAAAAAAGGTTGTATCTGTTCGATGGGAATTGCAAAACCGATGCCAATATTGCCCGCATTACCGCGACTGTAAATCGCCGTATTCACCCCAATTAGTTCCCCCCGCGAGTTCAACAAAGGACCCCCAGAATTACCGGGATTAATGGCTGCATCGGTTTGAATTAAGCCCTTTTCGGGATCGATGCGGCTGACAATTCCTGTCGTATAGGTTCCTTGAAAACCAAAAGGACTGCCGATCGCAAAGGCTTGCTGTCCAACCCGCACCGATCCCGAGGAAGCAAAAGGAATGGTCGGTAAATTGTTGGCACCGCGAATTTGCACCACGGCCAAATCTAAACCCGACTGGTCAAAACCAATCACCTCCCCCTCTAATTCGCGCCCGTCGGACAAAATCACTTTAACCACAGACATCTCTCGCACCACATGGGCATTGGTCAGGATCAAGCCATCCGATCGCACGATACTCCCGCTTCCGGTGGCACCGTCTCCCTCGAGGGAAACCACCGCCGGACTTGCCTTTTCATAAACGCCAATGCTCGTATTTTCATCAAAAATTTGCGCTTGTGCGGGTTGCAGAGATAGGGGGAAACCAAGACCCATCGCATTGATTCCCAGAACGGCGATCGCACTTAAACATCCTGCCCTGATAAGGCTTTGATTATTTTTGCTCATCTGTCAATTAATCATCTTGTCCTTTTCTACATATTTTAGATTCTGGCAGAGCGTTCCTGAAACTCTTTCAATATTACTCTCTCCATTTCCAGATGGGATATCCCATGCCCATACCCAAAATCTTATGAACTTTTGTTACAAAAAGACTTATAATTATAGCGTAAAGGAAATTCTCGAATTTTCCTTACTATTTTCTAGTCCAGAAACACTATCATGTCTCTTCCCATTCGCAACCTCGCTATCATTGCCCACGTCGATCATGGTAAAACTACCCTAGTCGATGCCATGCTCAAACAATCTGGAATCTTTCGCGAAGGGGAAGAGATTCCGGACTGCGTGATGGACTCTAATACTCTAGAACGAGAACGGGGAATTACTATCCTCTCCAAAAATACCGCCGTTTACTATCAAGAAACTCTGATTAATATTGTCGATACTCCAGGTCACGCGGACTTTGGGGGGGAAGTCGAACGAGTTTTAGGTATGGTAGACGGTTGTATCCTCATTGTCGATGCCAATGAGGGTCCTATGCCCCAAACCCGTTTCGTGTTGAAAAAAGCCCTAGAAAAGGGTTTGCGTCCTATTGTCGTGGTCAATAAAATCGATCGCGAGAATGTGGACCCCGATGTGGCGATCGATAAGGTCTTCGATCTCTTTGTGGAGTTGGGGGCAGATGACGATCAATGCGACTTTACCACCCTCTACGCTTCCGGTTTGCAGGGATTTGCGAAAGAAAAGGTCAATGATGAGGGAGTCGATATGAAGCCCCTCTTTGAAGCCATTCTGCACCATGTTCCCCCTCCAGCCGGCGATCCAGAAAAGCCTTTACAATTGCAAGTTACGACTCTCGATTATTCGGAATATTTGGGACGGATTGTAATCGGTCGGATTCACAACGGTACGATTTATGCAGGACAGCAAGCCGCCCTCACTAAAGATGACGGCAAGATTGTGAAAGGAAAAGTTGCTAAATTAATGGGCTTTAAAGGCTTGGCGCGGGTAGAATTAAAAGAAGCCAGTGCGGGTAATATCGTTGCCGTGTCTGGGTTTGCCGATGCCAATATTGGCGAGACAATTACTTGTCCCGATGAACCCAAAGCGCTACCTTTAATTAAGGTAGACGAGCCTACTCTGCAAATGACTTTCTCGATTAATGATTCGCCTTTTGCCGGATTAGAAGGAACGTACGTTACTTCTAGACAATTGCGCGATCGCCTGTAATTTTTGCTGCATTTCTGCAATCGCCTCTCTCATTGGGGGAAGAATCTCCTCATAAAGATTAACCCGTCCCCAAAGTAGAGACGTGCTAGACTGTCCTTCTTTAAGACTTTTTTCTAAGTCTTTTAACGCATTATGTTGGTGTTCGCACTCATCCCCGCGATCTTGCAGAGTTGCTTCCGCTTCCTCAATCTCAGCCTTAATTTCTGCCAACTCCTCTTCCCGTTTTTGCCATTCCGCTTCAATAGTTTGGCGTTGAGCCTCTAAATTCGCTAAAACAGGACTTAAATCAAGGCGATCGCCCTCAGCACCCTCTTCAGCAATTCCCTGTCGGCGACGCAAAACACTTAAATTCTGACTTAAAATTGAGCGTTTTTCAACCAAAGTTCGTCGCTGACCCACGAGAGTTTCATCGAGGAGTTTTTTCTGTTCTCGCTCATCCTCTAACTCTTGTTCGAGATCGGAACTCTCATAAACATTAGCACTTTTGAGTTTCTCCTCTAACTCTTCCACTGCCTCTTGCTGTAGACTTAATTCCTCTTCCTGATCGGCGACAAACCGTTCTAATTTATCTAGTTCTTTCTGTAGCCCTGCAACGATCCCTTGTAACTGTTCCAAGGGCATCGCTTCAAGAGCAGCCACATCTACCGATGACTCGCTTTGTTCATCTGTATTACCCGTCGCCAAACCTGCTAGAGATTGGTAAATCTTCTCTTGATTTTCCCCCTCTTGCTTGAGCAGTGCGATAGACACCTCCGCCAACTCCAAACGATGCTGGCGAGTCTGTAGCTCTTGTCTGGACTGCTCTACAGCTACCTTTGTGCTTTGATATTGCTGTTCTAATTCCTCTAATTCTCGAATCTGGCGATCGATTTTAGCTTGTTGGCTTTGAGCCTGCGATCGCGTTTCTTCAAATTGTTGTGCTTGTTCATCCGTATTAACCTGCTGTTGTTCCAGGATGGCGATCGCCTCTTGGAGAGAATTTTGAAAATCTCCCGTCGGCAAAACATTAGTCGCCAGATAATCCAACAATTCTTGAATGCGTTGAGCCTGTTCTGGGGCAATCCCCACACCACTACCCCCAGAGGGGGACTCTTCCTTACTTTCCTCTAAACGACGTTGTTCCCCTCGTAAATGCGCCCAAGCCTGTTCTAATTCTTGGGTTTTGCGCTCGAATTCCTCGCGAATGCGATCGGCTTCTGCCTTAGCCTGGGCTAAATCCTCACTTTGTCCCCCCCCTTGGTCTCGAGGTTCTCCCCCTTGGTCTCTTAACTCCTCGAGTTGAGCCAATTCAGCATCTAACTCCATCTCCCGCTTGCTCAATTCTTGAGCTTGGAGAGTTAAAGATTGCTTCCAGCCTTCAATTTCCTCCTGCTGGGTTTTAATCTTTTCCTGGAGTTTGGACAGTCGCTGCAAATCCCGAACAATCGTCGGACCTGCCACCTCCGGGGTGCCTTGAACTTGTCGATTACCCGTTAGATTAACGAGAATTAGAGCGCCCTGCTCAAAACCCTCCGCCTCATCCGCCGGAATAACCTCATCGCCAGGAACAGCATTCCAACTTTGGTCATTGCGCTGACAGGCAAGGAGCTTAAGTTCAGTCGCTGCTTTGGACATGAACCCGCCTTTTTGCTTTTTGACTTCTGCAAGATACAGCATCCCGCGTTACTAAAATAAATTAAGAATAATTGGTATGAGTAGAGAGGGAAATTCCTACCCAGTTGTTTAATTTTACTGTCGTTCGGGTCGTTTTAGACAAGACGAACAGCAATTGCGTAAGTCCTAAAACTTTAACCCTTTACCTATCCTACTTTAGTATCTAGCTTAACCAGTTAAAACCTGAGCCGATTGAGAAAATTATTTCTTGAGAGACTAGGGGTTGAGTCACAGCGTACAATGAATATCTAACTGCTCATCTTAATCTAATTTTCTTATCGAGTGGATCGACGGCCAACTCCATTCCCGCTTTCGAGAGCGGTTTTTGCCTACCATGCAGGGAACTCTCAATGAAATTGATATTCGCAGCATCCTGCAACTGATCGAACTCGGTCAACGCACGGGAGAGCTATTTGTAGAAACCTATAGCAATCCCGTGCGAGAGCATCAAGATGGCTCTTTAACCCCAAGCTCAAAGCGTTATTTCACTCGATCCACTCCTGAAGATACTCCTTCTTGGTTTGTCTTTTTTGCCAATGGGAAAATTGTTTATGCTGCCGATCGCGCCAGCAGTAGTCTTTCTCGCTTGCAAGACTATCTGCGCTACTATCGCGCGGAAGATGCGATCGCCGACCTTAACAGTCCAGCAGGAAAATTAACAACTCCCGAATATGCCTATCTGTGGCAATTAATGGAAAATCGGATTATTACCCCAGCCCAAGGGCGCAATATTATCTATCGCACCATCGCAGAAACCCTCTTCGATTTGCTGGGACTGCATCAAGGAGTTTTTAATTTTGAAGTCGGGGTTGCCCTGGCCCCCCAACTCACCACCGTAGAAATTGCCCCTCTCGTCGCCAAAATCGTCAAACAGGTTCAACAATGGAAACAATTCCATCCCCATATTCAAAGCCCCAGTCAATGTCCCCTTCTCAGCGAGAAAATTGCCCTACAAGCCGCACTCCCCCCTAATGCTTACAAAAATTTAGATCGCTGGGCGGATGGAACAACCTCGTTACGCCAGCTTTCTCGCTTCCTCAATCGAGATATTGCCACGATCGCGCGGGCGATTTATCCCTATGTACAAAAAGGCTGGATTCAAATGCTCGAGGGGATTTCCACCCCCGATCGCCCTAAAATCCTGCGAGAATCCCCGCAAAAACTCACATCGATTGTTTGTCTTGATGACGATCTCACCATTGGCAAGAGTGTAGAATTTATGCTGCAATCCCAAGGCTATCGCGTTATCGTTCTCACTGACTCCTTAGAGGCGATCGGGCAGGTGTTTCGCCTCAAACCCGACCTAATTTTGTGCGATATCGCCATGCCAGACCTTGACGGTTATGAAATTTGTGCCATGCTGAGAAGTTCGACTCGCTTTCGTCAAACCCCGATTATTATGCTCACCGGTAAAGATGGTTTTATCGATCGCGTCCGAGCCCGATTGGTGGGGGCAACAGATTATCTCACCAAACCTTTTGGGGCAGGAGAATTATTAATGCTAATTGAAAAATACCTCGGTTGGGATCGCGGCGATCCTAACCCAGACAAGGCAGTGGCAAAAAGCCCAGGAGAAGCCTATCGCTAACCTATCCTTAAAAAATCTCCCTCAGTTTGAGCCTTCGGCGATCGCGAACGGTAAAAACAAGAGATACTTTAAGAGCCAGATGAGGAATTAAGCTAAAGAATAAGTAGAAACGAGGAAATATGAGTAAAGTTTTAGTGGTAGAAGACAGTCCGGCACAACGACAAATGATTTCGGAACTACTCAAAAGTAGCGGCTTAACCGTAGAGGTTGCCGGGAACGGAGTCGAAGCCCTCGCCCAAATTCAGGAAAACCAGTACGAACCCGATATAGTCGTATTGGATATTGTCATGCCTCAAATGAACGGTTACGAACTCTGTCGTCGCCTCAAAGCCGATCCAAAAACCAAAAATGTCCCCGTCGTCATGTGTTCTTCCAAAGGAGAAGAATTCGATCGCTATTGGGGAATGCGACAAGGGGCAGATGCCTACATCGCCAAACCTTTCCAACCCAAAGAACTAATTGGCACCGTCAAACAATTGCTGCGGGGATAGAATAGACGAAGAAACCCTCGGGTTTTCCTCCCTGTATCCCCCGCAATCTGCTCAAACTCTGCCGCGATTGGAAAAGGAAGCCAGAAATTATGGTTGGCAATACAAATTTTTTAGGGAAAAATAGTGAAGATATTTCTCCCGACATCGAAAAACTAGAAACTCCCGAAGGCGAGTTGCACTTGCGGTTTTTTCTCCCGTCTGGGATCGAACTGGCACTTCCCGCAACGGGGATTCGCGAAGTCATGAACCAGCCCCCCGAACGCATTACCCCCATTCCCAATGCTTCCCCTCTGCTTTTGGGAACGTTGAATTTGCGAGGTCAAGTGATTTGGGTGGCGGATTTAGGACAATTCCTCGGGGATCCCGTAGCCCTCAATACCCAGCGTCAAGATATTCCTGTGATTGCCGTAGAAGAACAAGATACTCTTTTAGGCTTGGCGATCGATCGCATTGGTGAAAATGCTATGGATTGGCTTGATAGCGAACAAGTTCAACCCGCCACCAACGTCCCCGATAGTATGGCCTCGTTTGTGATTGGCGAGTGGGTTCTCAACCCCAAAACCAACCAAACTTTGCGACTTCTCGATCAGGGTAAAATACTGCGATCGGCTCGCTGGGCGAGTTAATTAACTATTAAAAATCAACTATCAAAACCCAAACAAGCTCAGTACATCGCTATCAACTATCAACTAACAACTATCAACTATCAACTATCAACTATCAACTCTCATTTACCGATTAACACAATGTCCCAGGAAACTGACTATACACAAAAATATGGAGAAGCCGAACGTGCTTACCTGCAAGGAAATTATGAAAAAGCAGCAGGAATTATCGACAGCCTCTCCCAAAGTTATCGCGAAGATCCCGCCATTCAATTATTGCGCGGGCATATCTATTGCTACGGTCTCCAAGATTATGAAATCGCCCGAGAACAATACGAACGGGTCAAGCGATTAACGGATGATATCGATTTTATTAACTATGCAGATAATGGCATTGAAGATGCTAATGCTGGCTTGAGTGGCAATTATTCCGGTGAAGATATTGCAGAGGATGATTATACGATTGAAAATGCTACGGGAGAGAGTTACGAACAACTGGAAGGGCTTTCAAATTATGATAGTTTGCCCAATTTAGATGATGCTGATGCTTTAACTGATTTTGACTTTGGCAGTAGTAATTTTGAGAGTGGCAATAATGGTTTAGAAAGCAGTGGAGGGGGAGGAACTTATGCTAATCCTTTTGGCGAACCCAATAGCCTATCAGATTCCTATGATGATGACTTTCCCTCGGGAGAAGCCTATCGAGATCCTTTTACCCTCGGAGATGAAAATGCAGCTTGGGAAGCTGAGGAAGATGCCACTGCTTTAATGGATTCAACCTTGAATGGGCAAGATTTTGACAGTGATTTTGCCCCGGACTTAGACGATATTCCTGAAACCGGAGATTCAACGTTTGTGATTCCTACCGGTACGGGCAAAGGGCAAAATCTCTTCGATTCTCAAGACGATTTATTAGACGGAACTAGCGATTTTCAACTGGATGAAGTCGAGGAAAACGAAGATTTTCAACTGGATGAAGATGATTATCAAGAAACGCTCCTGATGAGTTCTGGCGAATTTGACAATTCGTTTGCTCGAGAAAATTTTGCGGATGAACTTCCGCCTGAAGATGTGGAAGACAATGCTTATGATGATGACGATGAAGTGTATGGATTGGATGATGATTTAGAAACAATTTCTTTTACAACGCCGCAAAAGTCTCAAGAGAATTTTGCTTTTGATGATTTTAATAATCCTGATAACGATTATGAGAATGGCAATTATGAAAATGGCAATTATGAGGATGGCAATTATGAGGATGAATCTTTTGCTGAAGATACCAATTTTGGCGATATCGGTGCAGAGGGAATGGATATGCCCGATGAAACTGGAGGATTTTTAGAAGAGTTTGATGTTTTTAACGACGACTTACCGAGTTTTGGGAATGCAGCAGATATTCCGGATTCGGCGATCGGTTTTGATGATTCTGGTTTTGATGATTCCAGTTTTGATGATGACCCCAGCTTGGCTTTTTCGGACAGTAGTGCGGCTTTAGGGGCGGCAACGATGGGGGGAGTTGCCGCCGCCGAAGCTGGAGATACTGGGATTTTTGGTCTTCAATCTCCTGCGGATAAGGTTCCCACGAATTTTACGAAGACCGATCAGCGTGTTGTCGAAACCAATGTCGAAATCGAACAGGGGCGATTTGCTTGGTTTGAAAATTTTCCCTTGATGAAGAAACAATGGTTTATGGCGGTAGCAGCAGGAACGAGTTCTGCGATCGCGGTGGTCTTAATTTCTTTTTTAAGTTTTGTGAATGCTCCGGATGAGGAAAAAGTTGTTAGCGTCCCTTATATGAGGGTTTGGAATGCTTTGATGGGATTGGTAGCCGGGGGGGCAGCAGGGGGAACAATTTGGTTTTTCGGGCGCACGACGGTGGAGCAAATTCAACAATCGACGCAGGATTTACAATCTCGGTTTGATGCGGTTTCTCAGGGAGATTTTAATGCCAAGGCGACGATTTATGCTGAGGATGAGTTTGGGCAATTAGCGGCGGGTTTTAATGAAATGGCGCGGGTGATTCTGACGACGACAAGTGAGGCACAGCGACGGGCGGAAGAAACGGAACAACAAAAGGAAGATTTGCAGCGCCAGGTAATTCGCTTGCTGGATGATGTGGAAGGGGCGGCGCGGGGAGATTTGACGGTACGGGCGGAGGTGACGGCGGATGTTTTGGGGGCGGTGGCGGATGCGTTTAACCTCACGATTCAAAATTTGCGGGAAATTGTACAGCAGGTGAAAACGGCGGCGCGGGAGGTGAACAAAAGTTCGGGGGATAATGAGCAGTTTGCCCGAGGTTTGCAAAGTGACGCATTGCGACAAGCGGAGGAGTTGGCGGTGACGTTGAATTCGGTGCAGATGATGACGGACTCGATTCGCCGGGTTGCGGAAAATGCGCGGGAGGCGGAAGAGGTGGCGCGATCGGCGGCGGCGGTGGCGGTGAAGGGGGGTGATTCGGTGGAACACGCGGTTTCGGGGATTTTGCAGATTCGGGAGACGGTAGCGGAAACGACGCGGAAGGTGAAGCGGTTGGCGGAGTCTTCTCAGGAGATTTCTAAGATTGTGGCGGTGATTTCTCAAATTGCGTCAAGGACGAACTTGTTGGCGTTAAATGCTTCGATTGAGGCGGCGCGGGCGGGGGAAGCGGGACGGGGTTTTGCTATTGTTGCGGATGAGGTACGTCAGTTGGCGGATCGATCTGCAAAAGCGCTGAAAGATATCGAACAAATCGTTTTACAGATCCAAAGTGAGACGAGTTTGGTTATGCAGGCGATGGAGGAGGGGACGCAGCAGGTTATCGACGGGACGAAACGGGCGGAACAGGCGAAGCGATCGCTGGAGGATATCATTCAAGTCTCTAATCGGATTGATGCTTTGGTGCGATCGATTACGGCGGATACGGTGGAACAAACGGAAAGCACTCTGGCAGTAGCGCAGGTTATGCAGTCGGTGGAACTGACGGCGCAAGAAACTTCACAAGAATCGCAAAAGGTGGCTTCTTCTCTACAAAATCTGGTGGGAATTGCGCGGGATTTGTTGGCTTCGGTGGAACGATTCCGGGTTGACGATACGGAGGAGGTTTAAAGTTTTATTAAAGTTTCTTTTGAATTAGTTAGCACTTAGAAAAAATGATAACGCGATCGCGAATTTCTCTTGCTAATAATGCTCTTCATTCAGTTAGTTTGTATGGCATTTCAAGCCCTTTATTTTTTCATTTGCAAAATTGGCGATCTTATGGTACTATCTACATGGTTTGGTTGCAAGGTGTGGCCGTATGCGGGGCGCGATCGCGTTTTTCCCTCTCATTAGGATGTCATAAACATAAACGGGGACATTCTAATTTTTTTGGTTAAAGACTATGGGAATAGATTATACATTT
>NZ_JAYGHV010000285.1:0-27556 GCF_034932145.1 Spirulina sp. 06S082
AGATCGAATTCCCCACTATTATTTTTAATTTAATTGCTGACGCGTTCAAATCTCCCCAACCTCAGTTTATGTTATTGACCGATGATTTACTCTTGGATTATAAGCGCTGTCAGCGACGCACGTTTTTAAATATTTATGGCGATCGCGCTCATCAACAACCCCCACGAGATTTTCTTCTCAAATTGCGGGAAGAGAATCAACAAAAAATTCAGGAAATTTTGGCGGGAAGGACGTATGCACAACCTCAATTTGAAAGGCGAGATTGGCAAGAAGGGGGACACCAAACTCGGATTTTAATGGCAGAAGGAGTTGAATTGATTTATCGCGGCATTCTGTTTGTTAAAGGCGATCGCGAGAAAATACAAAATACGGAAAATAGCGAAGATTTGTCAGCATCTTCTCTCGATTATTTAGGAAAACCAACATTTTTAATCAAGTATCCCGGTTCCTCAATCTGGGGAGATTGGTTGTATATTCCGGTTAATGTCAAATTAGGTAAGCGTGCCAAACCCGAATATAAAACGATCGCCGCATTTCATGCCTATCTTCTCATGGGAATACAAGGAATATCCCCCCCCCACGCAAAATTACTTTTACGAGGCAAAAATCCTTATTGTGTCGATCTTGCAATGGGTATTCCTCGTATGCTAGAAGTTCTACAAAACTGTAGGAAAATGCTTCTCGATCGCGATGAACCCGAGGTGTTTATTTCTCGTCAGCGTTGTAGTTTGTGCCATTGGAGCGATTATTGTCATGCGATCGCCCGCGACCAAAATCACCTTTCTCTAGTCCCTGGTGTCACTCCTAGCCGCTACGAAGCCTTACAAACTATTAATGTTAATACTTTAGAAGCCCTTGCTACTCTCGATTTATCTGTTGATGCAAAACTGATTGAGCCAGAGATAGTCGCTCAATTGCAACTACAAGCGCGATCGCTGCAGTCAAATCGCCCTTTTCTCCGTCCGATCGGCACTGACCAATCTTATAATACTTTCCCTTCCGCTTCTGTTGAACTCTACTTCGATCTCGAGGCTCAACCCGATCGCAATGTTGACTATTTATTTGGTGTACTTTGTGTTAATCATCACAGCAAAACCGAGAAATTTTATAGTTTTTTAGCAGAAAAACCAGAAGAAGAAGGATTTGTTTGGCAGCAATTTTTGGCTCTAGTTGCTCGTTATCCTCATGCGCCGATTTTCCATTTTTCAGACTATGAAGTGGAAACTTTCAAACGCTTGACAAAGCTATACAAAAATACTCCTTTTCCTCTTAAAGATATTCTCTCCCGCTTCGTCGATATTCATCATTGGGTGACTGAAACAGTAATCTTACCCGTGGAAAGTTATTCTCTCAAATCTTTGGCGAATTGGTTGGGATTTACTTGGCGAGATAGCGAAGTTGCTGGCGATCGCGTTGTTTGTTTATACGATAACTGGTTAAAAGGCGGCGATCGCTCTGCCTTAGAGACGATTCTTCGTTACAATGAGGATGATTGCCGCGCAACCTATCACCTCAAAACATGGTTCGAGCAATTTTGGCGCAATTCTTCCTCTTATAGGGACCTGTGATGCGAATTTCTCTCAGCTTATGTACCACGCTATCTCTGGCCAAAATAAAATTTTCCCCAATGTATTGACAAAAGGGATAAGATGTAGATATAATGAATCTTGTCTCAAAAAATAAAACTTAGTAAATATGCGCTAAGAAAGAACGAGAGACAAAACTGAGAAATAAAATGGGACTGTAGTTCAATTGGTTAGAGCACCGCCCTGTCACGGCGGAAGTTGCGGGTTCGAGCCCCGTCAGTCCCGTTCTAAAATACAATCTCCATAACACGATCTACAAAATAATTTGTGTTATGGGGATTTTGTTATGGGGATTTTGTCCTAATATCTCCTAATAGCGATCGCGAAATCTAAAATCTTCCGGTAGTCATCTTTACTTATCCTTTACCCCCGAGAAATTCAAAATTCTTAACAAAAATTTATAAAGAAAGGCGGTTCAATCGCATGGCCGAGGGGAACTTCAGCAATTTTGCCGTCCCAATCGAGCAGAAACGCGATCGCCACCGAGAGATCCGCAAAGTAAAACTTCGTGTTAGTCTGTTGCAGTTCTTAATAATGAGTCACGACATCAGGGGCTAAATCAAGTTCGACGACTATTACCTTAACGACCAGCAACTAAAAAGCGTATGAATTACAAACTGTTGGGTAGCTCCATTGCTACCGTACTCATTGCCACTTCTGGCGCGGCCATCGCCAACACGACAGAAGTAACGGAAACCCAAAGCGCCGAAATTAGAGATATTTCTTCTCTCAACCAATCAGCACCGCAAAATCGCGAAGGAAGCCCAGATGAGGTTGTCGCTGCACCGGCTACCAATTCTTCAGAAACCAACATTCCTAGCCGTGCAATTACCAGCATTTATCCCCATTTAAAAGACGAAACTCCCGCCGCAACCCTCTACGTCCATCGTCTTCCTCTCATCACATTCTTGGAAACCACCAAGGAAGAGTCAGCAGAAAGTAATAAATCCCTCGGTGAAGATATTGGTGTGGTAACACCCGCTCAAATTCGTGAAGGCCTCGTTTCTAGCGTCGTCGAATCTGAAGAAGATCCCCTCTGGCGAGCTACCCTAGCGGCGGAAAAAATCGATCGCCTCAGTGTCAAAGATGCAGCCAAGATTACCGCCACTTGGAATGCAGAACGGAAAACCTATGTCGTCCATGTTGACGAAACAGAACTGTTTACCGTGGATGACACGGCAATTTTGCTCAACAGTACCAATAATTGGGAGCGAGACACTTTGCAAATCGTGAATAAATTACGGCGTTTGACCGGAGGAGCGCCTTCATTAGCGATCGCGGATATTGAAACCCGTCCTCGCTCTATCGCTTATGCTGCTCCCACCCGCAATTACAGCGTGCAATCGGAACAACGCGGCATGGCTTCTTGGTATGGTGGTTATTTTCACGGACGACGCAGTGCCAGTGGCGAACGCTATAACCAAAACGCGATGACGGCGGCTCACAAAACGCTACCTTTCGGCACGCAAGTCCGGGTCACGAATTTGAATAACGGTCAGACAGCCATTGTTCGCATCAACGATCGCGGACCCTTCGTTCGCGGTCGTATCATTGACCTATCCCGTGCTGCCGCGAGTTCACTTGGTATGCTGGGAAGTGGTGTCGCTCCCGTTAAAGTCGAAATCTTAGGTCAATAAATGACGGGTGATTATCGATTATCAATTACTATAAGTTCATTAATAATTGATAATCGATAATTGTAAAGTGCATCTGTTTCAGACAATTGTTGGCTTAAGAGCCTATTTGAGTCGGTATTGGCAAAAACGAGTGATTGGCCTCGTCCCGACAATGGGTGCATTGCATCCGGGACATCAGCGCTTGCTAGAAATGGCTCGCGAGGACAATGATATTGTTGTGGCGAGTATTTTTGTTAATCCCCTTCAATTTGCCCCCACCGAAGATTTAGACCAGTATCCTCGCACTTTGGAAGCCGATCTCCAACTGTGCGATCGCCTTGGAATTGATGCAGTTTTTGCTCCCTCTGCGATCGAAATGGGAACCGAAGGAGATAGCCCAGAAAATCTCACCAGAGTTTTCCCTCCTGCCTCAATGATTTCGGGGTTGTGCGGCGCATCTAGACCTGGACATTTTCTCGGAGTTGCCACTATTGTTGTTAAATTGTTACAGATCGTGCAACCGACTCGAGCCTATTTTGGTGAGAAAGACGCTCAACAACTGGCGATTATTCGGCGTTTAGTGAAAGATTTATGCCTTCCAGTTGAGATTCGCCCCTGTGCCATCGCACGGGAAAACTCTGGTTTAGCCTATAGTTCCCGCAATCAATATTTAAGTCCCACCCAACGAGAACAAGCAAGGGTATTATTTCGCAGTTTGCAAAAGGCACGAGAGGCTTTTCAAGCTGGAGAAGTGCAAGGGCAAGTTTTGCTCGATATTGCCACTCGAGAATTAGCGCTAGAAAACAATGTTCGCGTTGAGTATGTGGAATGTGTTCATCCTATGACATTAGAACCTTTAAAGAAAGTAGAAGAATCAGGACTATTAGCGATCGCCGCCCGAGTGGGAGAAACCCGCCTGATTGATAATATTATTTTGCGCCACCGCCAACCTATTATCGCCATTGACGGACCGGCGGGGGTGGGTAAATCCACTGCTGCTAAACGCATTGCCCGTCAATTGGGGCATATTTATCTCGATACGGGAGCCATGTATCGCGCCCTAACCTGGCGGGTTTTAGAGGCGAGGGTTTCCGTGGAAGACGAAGCGGCGATCGCAGAATTGGCAGCGCGATCGTCGCTTAAATTCATCCAAACCGAAGGCGAGGACGGTCAAAAAGTTTATATTAATGACCAAGATGTTACCGAGATAATTCGTTCTCCCGAAGTTACGGCCAATGTATCCGCCGTCGCCAAACATCCCGCCGTCCGTCATCATTTGGTCGAACAACAGCGCCATTGGGGAGAAAAAGGAGGTTTGGTGGCGGAAGGTCGCGATATTGGGACTCATGTATTTCCCGATGCTGAAGTGAAAATCTTTTTAACCGCTTCCGTGCCAGAACGTGCCAGACGGCGCTTGCAGGACTTGAAGGATCGAGGCTATGGGTTAGTTTTTCAAGAAGAACTAGAAGCGCAAATTCGCGAACGCGATCGCCTCGATAGCACCCGCAAAATGTCCCCCCTTCGCCAAGCCTCCGATGCGATCGAAGTCCAAACCGACGGGTTAACCATCGAACAGGTCATTCAAAAAATTTTACAATACTGTCCTTGAAGCGGCGATCGCTTTGCCAACACTTTTTTCCTTTGGATAGTTTTACTAAATTTTAAGGATACTAGAGAATATTCCGGATATCATTTGGATGTGGTGCAAAAAGATCGATAGAGTTAGCTAGTAAAATATTAAAAGTCACAAGTTAAAATGATATTGTTCTTTTTTGCTCCGGCTTTGAGAAGACAAAATTTGTGGCTGCTTCAAATTAACTGGTTTAAACTCGAACACAAAATAGTATCATAAGAAAACCCTATAAAGTTTTCTTTTTTTGCCACAACCTATCTTTTGGGACAACTGAAGGCGTGAGCACACACAAGCTGAATTCCAATAACAACAACAATTTAGTTAAACGGCAACGCCCCCCCCTAAAACGTCAATTGCTCAAGCGTAAATTGGGTGTTGCGTTGGGCGCTGCTACTTTAAGTTTTATGGCGGGATTGAGCATTCCCGCAGGACGCGCTGCCCATGAATACGTTGCCA
The DNA here is from genome assembly GCF_034932145.1 of Spirulina sp. 06S082. Classification (NCBI taxonomy): domain Bacteria; kingdom Bacillati; phylum Cyanobacteriota; class Cyanophyceae; order Spirulinales; family Spirulinaceae; genus Spirulina; species Spirulina sp. 06S082. Next base: position 5,292 of record NZ_JAYGHV010000285.1, read on the forward strand.
ATAGTGCTTCCTCCCAGGTTGGCGGACTCAGTCTGGGTTTGGGGCAATTACCAACTTTGGCAGCACAAAACATTACAGAAATGAAGCGATTGGAGAAACTTGCGGATTTTTCTCTTCCCAAACAGTTTCAAGGCAAAACCATTCGCAGTGTCAAGTTGCAGGGCGATCGTAAAGTTATTGCCTTAACTTTTGATGATGGTCCCTCAGAAAAGTTCACGAACGATGTTTTGTATATTCTCGATCATCACAATATCAAGGCAACGTTTTTTTTGTTAGGAAAAAATGTGAGAGAATACCCCGAACAAGCGAAACGAGTTCACCTGAAAGGTCACGCCCTCGCCAATCACAGTTGGAGTCACCCCTATGGGATGCAATCACCAGCAGGGGCAGCCGCCCAAATTGATAATACTTCCGCGTGGATTGAGAAAACAACCGGGGTAAAAAGTCACTTATTTCGCCCCCCTGGAGGCTATCTTAATAATGGTATGGCTGGCTATGCTGCCAAAAAAGGTCAGATAATTGTGATGTGGTCGGTAGACTCCAAGGATTATTATGAATCTAGTCTAGGCATGACCAAACGGGTATTAAGTCAAGCGACTCCTGGGGGAATTGTTTTATTTCACGATGGTGGCGGCGATCGCACCAAGACTGTTTCTGCTTTACCACAAATTATTGCCAAATTAAAAGAACAAGGGTATGAATTTGTAACAGTTCCCGAACTATTGGAATTAAAGGAACAAGAAACAATTCAAGCTGGAGGTTGAACAAGAAAATTTAACAGAGAATTTTCTGAGTTTAAAAAGTAGGAAGGATATATTCTTCCTGCTTTTTGGTTTTTTATAAACTCCAATAAGAAATTGTTTGGGGTAGAGTTTCGGGGGCGATCGCCGATTTTACATCCATAAATACCCCCTGAGAATGCAAAGCGATCAGGAGTTTTTCGAGAGGAAGAGATAGATAAAATTGATGGGGAACAGCGAGAATAATTGCATCTAATACTAACAAATCTTCCCAATCCACTAAGGCAATATCGTACTCTGCTTTTGTGGCTTCGCGATCGGCATAAGGATCGTGAACGAGGGGAGAAATACCAAATTGCCATAGTTCAGTAACAAGATCGGGAACGCGACTGTTGCGAAGATCGGACACATTTTCTTTAAAAGTAATGCCGAAAATCCCAACTTTAGCATCACGAATGGGACGATTAGCCGCAACCAAAAGTTTAATTAATCGTTGTGCCAAAAACGTTCCCATGCCGTCATTAATTCGTCGTCCCGCTAAAATCACTTGGGGATGATAGCCCAATTCTTCTGCTTTTGTGGTGAGATAATAGGGGTCTACGCCGATACAATGCCCCCCGACTAAACCAGGCGTAAAAGGAAGAAAATTCCACTTGGTTCTGGCCGCAGCAAGGACATCAGAAGTGCGAATATTGAGGCGATCGAAAATAATCGCCAGTTCGTTCATTAGGGCAATATTAATATCTCGTTGAATATTCTCAATCACTTTAGCTGCTTCTGCCACTTTAATCGAAGGGGCGCAATAAACGCCTGCCTCGATAATAGCACCATAAATTTCAGCAATGCGATCGCAAGTTTCCTTATCTTCTCCCGAGACAACTTTAACAATCTTCTCTAAAGTGTGATTTTTATCCCCTGGATTAATGCGTTCTGGGGAATATCCCAATTTAAAATCTCGACCTTGCTGCAAGCCTGAAATTTGCGCCAAAATCGACCCGCAAATTTCTTCCGTTACCCCAGGATAAACCGTTGATTCATAGACAATAATATCGCCTATTTTGAGTATTTTACCGAGGGTTTGGGAGGCTTTAATTAAAGGCGTTAAATCCGGTTGATGATTTTTATCAACCGGAGTGGGTACAGCAACAATATAAAAATTACTTGCAGCGATATCCTTGAGATTGTCAGTGATTTTGAGGGTAGTTTGCTTTAAGGTTTGGCGATCGCTTTCTCCGGTACTATCTACCCCTGCATTTAATTCATCGACGCGCCGACTATTAATATCAAAGCCAACAGTATTGGCAAATTTTCTTGCAAAAGCTAAAGCAACAGGTAGACCAACATATCCCAATCCAAGTACAGCAATTTTAGTGATAGGTTGCTTGCTTCGATCGCAATCGAGGGGTTGATTATTGGTAATTGTTGTTTTGTTAAGCATAGTTCGCTGATAACCGATCGCCGATCGTTATTTACTGTCTTTGGGGTTGTCCCGTATCGGAAAGATCGACCCGTTCTAAGATAAAAAGTAATGCTAATCCTATGAAAACGACGATCGCGGTAAGAATATAAGCTAGTCCTGTATTATGAATCAGGGCGATCGGTAGGGCAAGAGTACCGCAAAAAATACTTGCGAAATAGATCGCCCCAACAGACTGACGAACGCCCAACCCCATTTTTCGCAAGCGATGGGAAACGTGATCTCTACCGCCATCCGTGAGACGCAACCCACGACGCAGGCGAGAAATACTGACAAGGGTGGTATCAAAAATAGGTACTGCAAGAACAAGAATAGGAATCATCCAAGTTCTCAGAATGAGATCGCCGGGAAATCGCAATTGAATCCCTAAAGAAGCTAAGAGAAAACCCAATAAAAGACTCCCTGTATCCCCCATAAAAATCGTAGCAGGATGCCAATTAAAGCGTAAAAATCCCAGAGTCGCCCCTAAAAGTGCTGCCGAGACTGCTGCAATAATCACTTGACCCTGAGAAACAGCAAGAAGGGTGAAAAAGAAACAGGCGATCGCGGCTACACCAGCCGAAAGACCGTCCATATTGTCCAATAAGTTTTGGGCATTACAAATCCCCACCACCCAAAAAATAGTAATGGCTAAATCCAATAAATAAATTCCCGTGACTTGGGCGTAAATTCCCCCGTTAATCAATGCCCCTGCTGCTAAAATTTGGGCGACGAGTTTGGGTAAAGGTTTCATACCCCGCAAGTCATCGTAAAGTCCGGTAATGGTGATGAGGGTCGATCCGGCAAGAATAGCGCTACTTTGTTGCAAAATAGTTTGAGAGTTGGTGATCAAGAAAGCAATCAGAAAACCCACATAAATGCCCACTCCGCCTAGTAAAGGAACGGGATTCGCGTGAATTTTTCCTCCCCCTGGTCGATCCAACCAATTAAAGTGCAAAGCGGCACTTCTAATGGAATAAGTGCTAATGAGAGAGATAAAACCAGAGAGGAGAACGGTCAGGGTTAGGATTAGGTTTGCCTTCACAATATTTTTGGGGGTCAATAATACGGGGTTTGGATAGAAAAATTCTCCCGATCGCCAAGAAATTCTAATGGGGGAATTCCATCAGTTTTTCATAAAGTTGGGCAATATCCCTAACTAATCGCTGAGAATTGTAAGTTTTCAGGACATATTCTCGGGCATTTACAGCGAGATGCTGGGTTCGTTCGGGATTTTGCCACAAGTCAAGGATGGCACAGGCAAGGTGTTGAGGATCTTTGGGTTTTACAATTGTGCCTCTCTCGGGAGTAACGAGATCGGGGACTCCCCCGACATGAGTGGCGATCGCGGGACATCCTGTGGCCATTGCTTCGATGAGAGAGGCGGGGGTTCCTTCGTTATCAGAGGAAATAATAACAGCATCGAGATCGGCGTAAATTTGGGGCAGATCTTGTCGCCAGCCCGTGAAAATAACGGCTTCAGCGATACCCAGTTCCTGGGCTAGACTTTCAAGGTGCGATCGCAGTTCCCCATCGCCAATGAGGGCAAGATAAATTGTTGGGTCACTTTGACGGGCGATCGCAACAGCTTCGAGGAGGAGGGGAATATTTTTGATGGGGACAAGGCGACCCACGGCGGCGATGAGTTTGCCTTCAGAGGGGATACCAATAGAGGCACGAAAGTTTCCTGAATGGCGGGTTTGAGCGGCAAAGAGGGACAGATCGAAGCCGAGGGGTACGATTTCGATTTTATCGAGGGGGGCGACTCCATAGGCGGCTATTTCCTCTTTGAGGCGATCGCTGATGGTGATGATGCGATCGCTTAAGATCGCGCAAAATTTTTCCAGAATAATAAATAGTTTCGTTTTAGCGGGACTAAAGTAGCCGTGAAAAACGTGACCGTGAAAGGTATGCAGGATAATGGGAACTCCTGCTAATTTCGCCGCAATGCGTCCCACCAGTCCAGCTTTAGCGGTGTGAGTATGGACGATATGCGGGCGATATCGGCGCATAAGGTGATAGAGTTTCCAAAGTACGAATAGATCATTTTTAAGGGCAATTTCGCGTCCGAGTTCGGGAATAATTTCTATCTCTAATTTATGAGTTTCTACTAAGTCTTTCATACTCCCTTCGCGCACTCCTTCAATGCCTGTGACGAGGAGATTTTGATAATGGGAGTTATCTAAACTAGAATTCAATAAAACCACATGACGCGCCGGACCGCCGACATTGAGACGGGCGATAATTCGCATGACGCGGATTTTGTCGGAGGAAGAAGGCATAAAAAAAAGTTCGATCGGAGGATTGTTTGTATCTGGCTAAATTCCTATTTTGAGCCAGTTTAACACTTGATTTACAGTAAGTTCTAATGTTATTCTATCTAAGATTGGTAGGATATCATCATCAAATAAACTTCATTTTCTGTGCGGCATAAAGACACATCTTCAGTAAAACAATACCTTCTTTAAAATGCTGAATATTAGAACTACCATAAGTCCTTGGAACGTATCTGACAGGAATATCTGTAATTTTCAATCCTAATTTAGCTGCCCCAAAAAGCAAATCAAAATCACCAAAGGGATCGAAATCGCCGAAATAGTCACGATTTGCAGCAAGACGCTGATAATTTTCTCGAGAAATCGCCTTTGTTCCGCAGAGAGAATCTTTTATTTTTGTATTTAATAAATAGGAAAGCAACCAAGCAAAAAAGCGATTTGCCATGCGGTTTAACCAAGGCATTTCTTTTTTAGGAATGGGATATACTAATCGACATCCATTGGCCATTTCCCCTTGACCCGAGGCAACAGCTTTAAAGAAATAAACTAAATCTATGGGTCTAACTGTCAAATCGGAGTCTAATATCATTAAAACATCTCCAGTTGCTATTGAAAAACCCAGACGCACGGCATCTCCTTTCCCTTTTCCCGTTTGCTGACAAATTTTAATATCCCATTCCCGATCGTATTTTTCTTTAATACGCTGAATTTCTTCCCATGTATTATCCTTTGAATGACCTTCAATAAAAATGATTTCGGTATGTTTGCCAAGTCGAGGCATTTCAACAATACAACGTTCGATATTTCCGGCTTCATTGCGTGCGGGAATAATCACAGAACAGGTTTTTTCTTGGATATTGCGATCGGCTTCTACATTATTGGTTTGTACCCTAGCAATGATATATTCTGTTAAACAAAGTTGGTTAAAGAGGGGAAGAGGAGCGATAACTCGATTGAGGAACCAAGAAATGGGAGGAAAGCGTTTGGGAAACAACAGTCTTTTGCGATGGGAAACAGTCTCAAATCCTTCTAAATGAAGTAAGTTTTCAATATCTTCCCGGTTTAGCCAATTAAGAGGTGGAAGAGGCATTCTTTGCCCGATCGCAGTAGCAAATTTTAGTATAGGTTCCCAAGCTGGATTATGAAAAGTAATAATCAAACGAGTAGAATGATTACAGACTTTACGAACATTATGAAAGGCTTTTTGAATATTCTGTAAATAACTAAGAGTATTCGCCATTAACACGTAATCAAAGATTTCTGAAGCAATAAATTCTTCTCCATCTTCACGTTGAAAATCCAAATCCGGAAATTTAGATTGAGAAATTTCTATGGCAATCGGATTGAGATCGATCCCTAATGACGATTCAGGTTCAACAGCATTGAGGAGATAACCCAAACCAGAACCGACTTCAAAAACCCGCGATCGCGGTTCTACTAGAAAGCGATAAAAGTTCTGCAAATCCTGATAATAATAAAGGTTACGTTTTCTCCATTTTTCTAATTGTTGGATAGGATTTTTGAAACCGCGTTTTTTGTTCATTATGTTCAATAATTATAGAAAAAAATAGATTAAAAAATCATTTTTTTCTAAGTAAAAATGATTTGTACAAATAAATGCTAGATGGTAAAAAATTGGGTAATTGAGATTGAGCAATCTGTTCAAAACATGAAGATGATGCAATCAGCATATCTTCTGGAGTGGTGACATGATGATCTTCAATGACCGAGAAACCAATGGCTTTAAAAAGATAATTCATAGCTTTATCTACTCTCGGCATTCCCACCAGTAAAAAACCACCCGGTTGAATAATGCGCGAAATTTCTTGCATAAAGTCTTCAATTTCCTTGATATGTTCTAGCACTGAAATCGCAACCACAAGATCGAAAGAACTCTTATCAAATACGAGACAATCTGTAATGCCTTTACTCAAAATAGGATGACAATTTAACGGTTTTAACTTCTCAGTAACAATACGGGGATCGCTATCAAGATCGACACCATAAACTTCTTGACCAATACGACACAAAGTTGGCATTAAAATTCCACTTCCATAGCCAATCTCTAAGATTTTATGATATTGTCGATTTTCTAAGAGGGAAAGCGCACCATTAATACGCTCTACATATAGTTTACCAATAAGTGGTTTATAGTAGTAGTCCAAAGGATCGCTCTCACCCATTTTTTGAAATACACCACGAGGAGGTAATTTGAACTGAATTAAGGTCATCGTACTAATCTGTTATTGTAAAACCATAAACAAGGTAGAAACTCAGAAGAATCTATGAAAAGCAAGCTACAAAAAATCGGAGATGGCTTGAAAGAAAGGCAAGATCGCCTGCTGAAAATCCTCAACATTTCTAACTCTAGTCTCAACTGGCCAATTTTCTGGGCTTTTCTTGTCTCTTTACTCAGTCTTCCTCTTTGGTATTGGACATTTGAGCAAAGTTTTCCGGTTGAAGTTAGACTGTCTGCACCGGGAGTTGAGATAGTGAGAGTGTATTGGGATAATCCAGAAACTCACTCTGATGCTTACGAAGCGATCGCCGTCAAGCCTGTTGAATCTAAAAAGTGGGATTTAAAGATTGAAGCTCTTGGCGAAAAAAATCCAGATTCTGATGGCTTTGAGGTTGCTATTTTAGACATTAAAACGCCTCAAGGTCAAGTGGATTGGTCTCAAGGTGAATTTTCAGGGGGAAAATGGGAGTTTCGTCCCGATCCAAATGGTCCCCAAGGAAAAGTTGCGATCGCTCATAGCAATCAACCCGAATATGGTAAGCATCCTGGTCAACTTCAGTCCTTTGCAATGGCTTTAGAAGGAGGGGATATTGAAGTTCTTTTATTGTCTCATACAGGAAGCGGAAAAGTCCGCATTATGGCCAATAATCTCGTTCGCGAGTTAGATTTGCACAACTATGGTCTTAACTATGAGAAAGTTGTATTTTTGGCTGGAGAAGCCGGCGATCGCATGGTTCGCAATTATCAATTTGAGATCCCCGATACTTGGTGGCACAAGCTAAAATTTATTGGTGATGGCAATAACAAAGTTAATATTGAGGAAATTAAGGTTCGCAATACAATTGTCTCTGCCAATGAAAATGGGGAATATATTATTTCGTTCTGGATGGATAAGCGCATCCTAATAAGTATTATAGCCAGTCTAATAACGTTTGTCTGTGTCGCGGCGATCGCGATTGGATTCTCCCAAGATATAAAAATAATTCTCGGTTTTACCTTAATACAAGGGATTTGGCTAACACTATTTTTCTCTGTACAGGTTGGGATTTTAAATACACTGCCTAACTTAGTTTTATTGTCGATCTGGTATTTTTTTACTAGAATATATTATCCTCAAAAAAGATTTTGGCTGGTTTTTACTCCTGTATTTTTATTGACATTAAAGCTGCCTTTAACTCTAGGCAGAACTTTAGAAATTGTAAATTGGCTTATCTACTTTCTCATAATCTATTTAGTATTCAAAAAGATTTTTGCTCATTTTCAGATCAAAAAAAATGCAACTTTATTGCTGGCAACACTTATTATTATTTGGTTTAATGCTTTCGCTCATATCTCCTATGACTCACCTTATACTTATGTTAATCGTTCTATCAATTTTTATTGGGAATGTCCTCATGAAACGTATTTATTCATGGTCAACTGCGACCACGGCCATTATTTAGCAGAAGAGTTTATTTTCACAACTGATGAATATGATGCGAGTTTTTCTGTATTACTTCGTCGCTTTTTTTATGGTTATCTCAGTTCCTTAATTGGATTTTCCGGACATCGTTGGGTTGCCAGTTTTACCCTCAATTTATTATTTTGGATGTTCAGTTGCGTCGCATTATATCAAATTTGTATTCTCACGAAACTGGGAGAAAGAATTGCCTCAATTGCCATGTTTTGTGGTGCGTCAAGTTGGGGATTTATTACTTTTGTCGGACAGCCTGCTATGTATATGGTAGCTTACGCTTATGCTGCTATTACAGTTTGGGCAACTTTAGAAATTTTAGCCGTTAAGTCGAGACGAAAAATTGCCTTATTATCACTCATTATCCTATCGGGAACTTTAGTTTATGATATTTACCCGATTACTGTCTCTAGTTTTCTGATTTTATTGTTCTACAAACGAAGAATTAGCGCTTTATCAATTTTAATCGGACAACTTGCTTTATCTTTTGTTTGGAAAAATTTCTATTTGACAAAAATTCTCGGTACCATTGGCGATCAAAGTAACGTCAGTCTTGCAACTGATAGTTTAAAAATTTGGGTAGATATTATTAAAAATTTGGATTTTAGTCAAGGATTACATTGGATTATACGAGGAACTCATTCTTTCATTTATGGAAATATGATTTTTGGTGCGATCGCGGGTTTTATTTTTATTATTTTTCTCTCTGTTAAATGGAGACAAAACAAACAGAATCAAGAAGAAAAAATACTCCTCTTATTTTCTTTCTTAATCTACATTTTAGTTTGGATGGCAACAGTTGCGACAATTCCAAAAGCCTCAGAATGGGGAATTGGGGGGATGCTACCAAGGTTAGCATTTTATTCCTATCCAGTGGGAACAATCGCTCTAGCCTTTTTCGGGAGTCGCTTCCTTGGGAAAGCAGCCTATATTATTCCGGTGTTAACTTTTATGGTCGCGAATATAGATACTTTTACTGGATTAGCCTCGATCGCTGTTTTCTTTGATTATGGCACAATCGATCGGCTATATTGGAGATAGATTTAACTTTTTTAATTTATTTATTTAATAAATCCCAACGAAAAGATTTTTTCTTGCTGACAAAAAGATTGTAGTAAAAGATCAGAAAAATTGCTCTGACTCCATCCATAAAACCAATTTTTTTCCCTTCTTCGTAGGTTCTGCCATAATAACTAATAGGGACTTCATAAACGCGACAATTTAACTTCGCAATTTTTGCCGTTACTTCAACCTCAAAACCAAATCCCCAGGAATGGATAATCATATTTTTGATGATTTCCGATCGAAAGGCTTTATAACCTGTTTCAATATCCGTCATATTTAGGTTTGTAAATATGTTGCTAAGAAAGGTCAGAAATTTATTTGCTAAGTAATGATAATAATACAGAACTCTCGATGCTTTTTTTGTGATAAATCGGGAGCCATAAACAATATCGGCTTTACCTTTCAGAATAGGGTTAATAACGGAAGGAATTTCGTCAGAGTCGTATTCTAAATCTGCATCTTGAACAATTAGGATATCTCCATTTGCAATCCCGAAACCTGTTTTTAATGCTCCTCCTTTGCCACGATTCTTATCATGTCTCAGATAGAAATATTTAGTTTTCCCTTCGTATTTTTCTAAAAAATCTTTAATGTATATCTGTGTTTTGTCCTGACTGCAATCATCTACAATAATGACTTCTATTGCGAGAGATTCTATCGGGAGTTCATCTATTTTTTGCAAGGTTGTGACAATTGTTTTTTCTTCGTTATAAACAGGAATAATAATACTCAGGAGTTGAAAACCTTGAGAAGGATAGTCTAGTTGAAATATCTTGCTGCGAGATCGAGGAGATGAGAAGAAAATCATTTGTAAAATTACTGTAAATTCGACAAGAGAGAGAGAGATTAGAATAACACAAGAGGCGAAGATATAACGAAAATTGACAACTGGAGTAATAAACATAAAAGATGAAATTAAAGATAGAGATACCCCGAGAGAAGGCAGATAATATCTTACTCTATCCCATTGTTCATCATCTTGCCGATCATTGCCTTTTTTCTGTTTTATTAACCAAGAGGCGATCGCTAGAATAATTAAAAGATAGAAAAAATCCTTGGGAAGAAAAAAACTTTGAAAGCCTGGAAGAATGCGATCGATAAATAGTTTTTGAACTGCGGGAAATTTTGAGTTTGCTTTTAATCCTATTCGACGATCTTCATAGATACCATAATCATAGGGATATTGCCATCCTTGAAAGCCAATTAATAAACTCCAAACTTTGCTTTTGTGTGATAAATAAGCAATAGGATGTTCGAGAATGTTATTGAAAACGAGAAACTTTAACAATTTTCTGCGATTTTCTTCGACTTTATGATAATTGAATATTGCTTCTTGATGCCAAACGTAGTCATCTCCACTCACGGGGGTATAGAATTTAAGAAGTTGTGGGTAAGAAGCATTTTTTCCTTCATTTATAAGAGTCTCGAATAATTGCTCAAATTCTTTGGGTCTGGGGGATTTTGTATGCAAATATGTTCCCACAATATCAAATAATATTGCTTTTCCTTCTTGATGGGTTTCTGCTGCATTTGTAAGATAGTTAATCCCCTTGGGAAATCCTAAAGGAGAAGCGATCGCAATTAAGAAAACTAAAATCAAAGGCACGAGCCGTAATTGTAGTTTATTTTTAAGATAAATCCAACTTTCAAAAACAAGAAAAGGAAAGTAAAAAACAGCACTTTTTCTCAAAGAAATACTAATCCCAAAGAGAACAAAATAGAGAATAAACCAATAAAATTTTCGCGTTTCTTTGAGTTTTAAAAGACTGCATAACATGAGAATGAGAGAAGTACAAAGCCAAACATCCTTCCAAAGCGTTACAGTATAGTTCCAGATTGTGGGAATAAAAGGAAGCAAACAGAAACAAAATAATTGCAATTTTGGGTTAATGTTGCGATTTTTTAACAAACAATAAATCAATGTATAAATACTAATATATAAAATCGTTCCTTGCAAAAAGGCAAAGAGAGCAGGACTATCGGTAATGTATAAAGTAGCTCTCATTCCCAAGGTCATGAGAGGAGGATGCCAGTCATTGTAACTATTATTTATTGCTTGAGACCATTGATAAAGCGAATCTGGACTCATAATGGCAGGATAATAAACAAAAGTCCAAAAGCCACTGGCAAGTATTGATATACCGATAATATAACCCCAAGTACCTAGGCGTTTTTGTGGAGTTCCTCGGGCAATATGACTGGCACTAATTAAAATGGTTATGATGAGGAGAAAAAACGCGATCGCCGCAATCAAACTATAGGCGAAAGGTTGCCAAAATTGAATCGGTAAAACATATTCATCATTTTGATTGGCTGAGAGAGATTTTCCAGCAACTTTAACAGATTTAACGTTAACTTTCCCCTCATCAGCAATAAATTTTAACTTGTACCAAGGAGGGGTTGTTGCCTCAATGGTATAATTTCGGAGTTGGCGATCGCCTTGAGTAATTGCTGGAAATGTTAAGGTTTTGTGCAGTCCGGCTCGATGAAATAAATCTAATTCTTGTTCCTGATTATCAACAGTAACTCTAACTTTACCACTGCCCCCATGACCGAAGAGTTTGATGGCTAATTCTCCACCTTCTAGAGGAATTTCTACGGATTGTATTTCTCCCGGATGTAGTCCAAATTCGGGTTTATTGCTGTGGGCGATCGCGGCTTTTTCTTGAGGAGATCCTGGAGAATCTCGCATTTCCCAATTTCCGGTAAAAATAGCTTGCGACCAATCCGCTTGGCCTTCGGGAGTGCTAATATCTAAAATTGCAGTTTCGTATCCCTGCGATCGCGAATTTTTCTCTCCTAATGCTTCAATTTTAACGTTCCAGTTTTTAGATTCTACGGGTTTAACAATAATAGGAGTATAATTATCGGGGTGTGTTTTCGTATCTTGCCAATAGGCTTTGACGATTTCCACACCGGGAGCAGCTAATTGGACTTCAACAGGGAAAGATTGGGCAAATATAAAATAATACCAAATTGGTAAACTTAATAAGGCCAATATTAAACTAACTGTACTACACCAGAAGAGAGTTATTTGAGAAATTTTCAATCTCTCTGAAATTCCCGTTACGATTTTCTCGAACCCAATTTTGAATTGATTTGGAATTTTTCTCATTATCTCTTAACAATAATCAATTATATTAAAGAATGAATCGTTTCTTCTATACTTTGTTTGGGTTCAAATTCTAAATAGCGATCGCCTTTACCAATATCAGCCAGAGAATGTTGAATATCTCCTGTTCTTGCTGGAGCAAATTGAATATTTTCCTGCCAATGGGGAAAGCATTGTTTGAGTTTTTCAATGAGTTCGAGTAAAGAAAGCGATCGCCCCGTTCCGATATTAACAATTAATTCTTGAGTTGCTGGTAAAGGTCGTTTTAAGGCTTGGGTAAAAGCAATAGCAATATCGTTAACGCTAATAAAATCTCGAGTTTGCGAACCGTCCCCATACATGGTAATGGGGGTATTATTTTTCATCGCTTCGAGAAATTTAGAAATAACACCTGAATAAGGAGATTGCGGATCTTGGCGATCGCCAAAAACATTAAATAATCTCAATGCGACAAAAGTGAAGCCATACTTGTTCGCAAATAATTGTCCGTACTGTTCGCTCACTAATTTTTGCAAACCATAGGGAGAAATGGGTTTTGTTGGGTGATCTTCCGCGATCGGCAAAGTTTCCGGCATTCCATAAACTGCCGCAGAACTGGCAAAAACTAAACGAGGACATTGCAAGCGATCGCACAATTGAATTGTAGCCAGAGTTGCTGATAAATTATTATTGTGAGCCGCCAAGGGATCGAGCCAAGAACTTTCTACTGAAGGGGTTGCAGCAAGATGGGCAATTCCATCAACGGGCTGGTTAAAATCCTCAACAGTACAATCGAGAATACTTTTCTGCACGAGAGTTAACTGAGGATAATCGGGCAAATTTTTGAACTTTCCCGTACTGAAATTATCAAGTATTGTCACCCGATCGCCATTAGCTAAAAGTTGTTCGGTGACATGAGAGCCGATAAATCCTGCTCCTCCCGTGACAATAAAGTGCATCAAGGCTTTTTTCCTAATTTTCGGCCAACCACGCTTGAAACATGAGAACATCCCAAAGATAGTATTGCCAATTGTGACTTTCTGACAAGTGTTCTTGCCATTTTTGGCGGATGGGTTGGGGGTGAAAGTAGCCCTCTTGTTGCAAACGGCTTTCATCGAGGAGATTTTCAGCCCAGTCTCGCAATTCTCCCCGCAACCAGCCATCGATAGGAACTCCAAACCCCATTTTCGGACGTTCAAAAAGGTTCGCGGGGACGTATTGAGCCAGAATTTGTCGGAGAATCCATTTTCCCTGTCCTTCCTCGGGGGCTTTCCAAGCAAGGGGAAGACTCCAAGCAAACTCGATAACCCGATGGTCGAGAAAGGGAATGCGGGTTTCTAAACTCACTCCCATCGCAGCGAGATCGACTTTGACGAGAATATCTCCGGGGAGGTAGGTTTGGGCATCTAAGTACATTAGCTTCTCGAAAAAGCTGGGAAGATTTGCCCACAGTGCAGGGTTATTAAGGGCAGTTGCGGGTTCGATCGCATTCTTAACAATGTCTTCAGGTTTTTTCCAGTGCGAGACAAAACTGCGATAAATGGCTTCGGGACTGTCTAAACTCAAAACATCGGCGACTCGGTGAAGTTTTGTGCCAAGGTTGCGCTGTTTCAGAATAGTTGGCAGAAAAGGCTTGAAGGGTTGTAATGTTTGTTCCCATGCTTGGGGCGATCGCGCTTTTAAAACCCGTGCCAAGATTTTTTTAATTCCTGTAGGGACGTTCCATGGAACGTCCCTACCCCCAAAACGTTGCACCATGAAATAACGACTATAGCCCCCAAAAAGCTCGTCTCCTGCATCTCCAGATAAACTAACCGTGACATGGTTTCTCGCTAATTGTGCCACGAGAAAGGTGGGAATTTGGGAGGAGTCGGAGAAGGGTTCGTCGTAGAGAGTGGGCAGTTTAGGCACGATCGCCAAGGCATCTTGGGGAGTAACGTAAAGTTCAGTATGATCTGTGCCTAAATGTTGGGCAACTGCTTGGGCATATTCTGCCTCGTTGTATTCTTCCTCGTGAAAGCCGATACTAAAGGTTTTCACGGGTTGAGAACTTTGCGCCTGCATCAAGGCCACAATGAGGGAAGAGTCGATCCCTCCGGATAAAAAGGCTCCCAAGGGAACATCGGCGACCATTTGTTGCGCGATCGCATCTCGCAGCAGGATATCGAGTTGCGCGATCGCCTCCCGTTTGTTCCCGGAAAAGGGGTTTGCTGCCCCATATTCCGCCACGTTTTGCAATGACCAGTAGGGGATCGGTTCGGGACGTTCTCCCCCCTGTTTGAGGCTCAAAAGCGTTCCTGGAGGCAGTTTATAAATATTTTTGTAAATAGAATGGGGCGCGTTAATGTAATTGTGACGCAGAAGAAGGGTGAGGGCGTTGCGATCGATTTCTCCGCACCAGTCGGGATGAATTTTTAAAGATTTAAGTTCCGATCCAAAGAGGAAGGTTTTCCCCATCCAGCCGTAATAAAGGGGTTTTTCTCCTAGGCGATCGCGGCACAAATGCAAAACCTTCTCTTGACGATCCCAGAGGGCAAAGGCGAACATTCCGATAAAGCGTTTAACTGCTGCTGCAATGCCCCATTGACAAAAACTTGCCAGCATCACCTCGGTATCGGAATGACCTCGAAAATGGTGTCCGAGTTGTGTGAGTTCTTTGCGTAGGGTTAAAAAGTTGTAAATTTCCCCATTAAAAATGAGGACATGGCGATCGCCTCTCGAAAGCATGGGTTGATGTCCTTCTGGGGAGAGATCGAGGATGGAGAGTCGGCGATGTCCTAAAGCTATTCCCGCATTTTCATCCACCCAACTCCCCCCATCATCGGGACCGCGATGGAAGAGTCGGAAGGACATTTTTTCGACAATTTCTTGTAGGCGATCGGGTGAAGTATCTTCTGATGAATTCCAAAATCCAGTAATTCCACACATTATTTGATCCCGAATATTAGCCTAGGATTCAAATCCTAGGCTGACAGCGAAAACCCGTTGCAACGGGTTACAAAATTGTGTAAATTATAGCCTGCTTTAGCTGGCTTCAGCCTTGAGCCAATAAGTTGAATTCTTGGCTATTTGGCACAACTGAGATGCACCCTAAAATTTAAACATCATCTGACCAAAGATATCCTTTTTCTCCTGTTCCGCCACCTACCCAACTTTTGGGTTCTGAAGTTTTTCGCACATAGAAAAAAATACGGTCTGAACCGTCATCTATTCGTCCATAGCCTTCAATCGCTCCTTGGATATAAGAAGGTGTATTTTTGTTTTCATGGAGAGCTAAATATTCAGCATTCCGGGCGACTTCCTCACTAATTTTCCAATAGCCACTCTTGAAGCGACCATCTCCGATATCTTTGACATTCTCTCCACCTCGACAAACTAAGTGAATCCCTATTACTCTACGAGACATTGTTTGAATTTCTCCTTAGTATAAATTTCGGCTTTGCTGATTGATTATAGAGTTCAATTATAACAAAGTCAACAGATAGGTTTAAATTCACCTAGTTATTTCTACATCTTCAGCATAACTATACACTTCAATGTTTAGTTTTCGACCAACTTCTAACGCTCTAGGATGTACCATTGGCGAAATAATAATTTTTCGATTGGCAGTTTGATGATGGCGTTCTTGATAGAATCTAACTTTTTTCTCAAACGTATAGATATCCGCTTTACTAACCGATGATTTTATTTCGCAGATAATCAACAAGCCATTTTTGATAATTAAATCTAATTCAATTTGTTCTGGTCTGCCAAAAACTTCTCCTGTTTCATCGTATTCCGTTAAGTTAATCACTTCAACCCCAAAAGACTCTTGTAAAATTCCTTGGAGTGCTTTGCGAAAAGATTCTTCTGAACGAAATCCCCATCTCGCACCTAAAGCCCCTATTGTGCTATCGTGCTTGCGATTAAGCACTCTAACTTCTTCTAAAAGTGATTGGAAGTTCCGATTTTGTTCATCCCATTTTTGACGCTGTGTTTCGCGATCGCGCTGCAATTCTGCCAAAATGCGATCGAAGCGACTTTCGGTTTCTTGCTTTCCCGCATAGAGATTTTCAATGGTTCGCAATACAAAGTCTCGTACTTCTCGATCTTCTTGTACGATTTTCGGTAATTCTTGTCTAATCAATGCTTTAATTTCTTGCTCTTCCATAATTTCACACTTTATCGACACTTACATTGCATTATACAAGTGTCCAGTGAGAAATTACCAAATTTTGACCAGCTTTAAAACAAACCCAGATAAAATTGGATCGCCTTTTACCATTGTAGGAGATTCCCAACATTCCACTTCAACTTGCGGACGATAAATATAAACACGGCGATTTTTGCGATCGATTAACCAACCCAAAGATGCACCGTTTTCTATATATTCTTCCATCTTCTCCTGTAACGGTTTAAGGTTATCACTAGGAGAGCGCAATTCAACGACAAAATCGGGACATATCGGTGCAAATTTCCGGCGCTGTTCGAGGGGAATTGCTTGCCATTTCTCTAATTTAACCCAGGCCGCATCCGGCGATCTGTTTGCACCATTGGGAAGAGTAAAACCCGCAGAAGAATCAAAATCAATTCCCGTTCCATCTTCATCCGACCAATTGCCTAATTGTTGAGTCAGTTTAGCATTATAATGTCCTGTTTCGCTTCCTACAGGCGACATAACAAGCAATTCTCCTTTAGCATTCCGTTCAATACGATAGTTACAATTAATTTTACAAAATTCAAAAAACTGTTCGTCTGTCATTTCAAAAGCAGGACGAGTTTGTAGAATTAATGGGGTATTTTCGAGAGTAAGCATTGTTTTCAGATAATAACAATTCAGAAGATCGCTCGTTGGTATTTCTAGTAATAGAATAGCTCTAGAAATTGACCTCATCTCATTTTTGATACAATTTTTCGTATTTTTGTACAGCTATCTCTAAAGAAAAAGATTTTTCAATCCTTTCTCTAGCAAGTTGTCCTAAATTAATCCTCTCTTCATCTCCAAGATTGAGTAATTCTTCCCATGCTTGTGCTAATGCGGCTGAATTTTTTGGAGGAACAATTTTTCCTGTATTACTAACTAATTTAGCACAGTCTCCTACATCAGTCACAACAGAAGGAACACCACAAGACATCGCTTCAGCAATAACATTAGGTAATGCTTCCGTAAAAGATGATGATGTGGCAATATCTAAAGCAGCCATAATCTTAGGAATATCATCTCGTTGTCCTAAAAGATAAACTCTGTCAGTTAAGTTTAATTCTTCGATGAGTTGAGTTAAAGTTAGATTGGTGCGATCGCATCCCTGACCGCAGAGAAGAAAATGAAGATCGCGATCGCCTTGATTCTGCAATAATAAAGCCGCAGCTTGTAAGAAATTTTGATGATCTTTTTGAGGATGAAAACGTGCGATCGCGCCAATCAATAAACTATTTTCTGATAATCCTAATTCTTCTCGTATGCTTTTTCTTGCGTCAGAAGAAGGCACAAAAAGAGCGGTATTGATACCATTAGGAATTACCAAACTTTTTTTGCGACTATAACCTATATCTAAATGTTGTGAATGACTGGTTTGAGAAACAAAAATAATCTGACTGATGAAATGTGAAAGTAAACTCGAAAGTAAGGCGATCGCGGTGGTTCTTTTCTTTTCGTATTCGAGAGAATATAAAGAATTATGAATGCACCAAATACAGGGTTTATGATAAAATGAAGTTGCCAAGTATGCTGCTAAATTGGCATGATACATCCACCCTTGAATAATCTCAGGTTGAATCTGACGCACGAGTTTTAAAAGTGTAGCGATCGCCTTCCATGAAGGTGCTTTCGGGTTTAAGTTGAGAGTATGCACGGGAATATCAAGATCGGCAATGCGATCGCCTAAAGTTCCCCGATCCATGAGAGAAATAACAGTTGGTTGGAAAGAATTGCGATCGCAGCGAGAGAGCAGTCGATACAGCATCATTTCTGCTCCTCCCATATCCAGATCGGTAATAATATGTAAAATCTTCACCCTGAGAAATTAAATATAGATTACAAGTTATAATAGAGTTAAACATTGGAAATAGAAAATGGTTGTTACTCGTCCCCTTGCACAAACATTAACCTTAGAAGAGTTTTTGCAACTCCCCGAAACTCAACCTGCAAGTGAATATATTAAAGGAAAAATTATTCAAAAACCCATGCCGCAAGGAAAGCATAGTACCATTCAACTGGAACTAGCATCTGCAATTAATCGAGTTGGAAAACCTAAAAAAATTGTCTATGCTTGGCCAGAATTACGATGCACATTTGGAGATCGCTCTGTCGTCCCCGATATTGCGGTTTTTAAATGGGAAAGAATCCCCCTAGATAAGAATAATGAAATTACCAATCGATTTACAACTTACCCCGATTGGATCGTTGAAATTTTATCACCTGAACAATCTGCAAACCAAGTTATCGGGAAAATTGTCTTTTGTTTGCAGCATGGTTCTCAGTTAGGATGGCTTGTTGAGCCAAAAGATCGATCAGTTACCATCTTTACCCGCGATCGCCTACCAGAAATTAGGTCAGGTGAGGATATTTTACCGGTTTTGGACTGTTTGACAAATTGGCAATTATCTGCACGAGAACTGTTTGATTGGTTAGTCTTTTAAAGAAGAATTACAGTAATAATTTACAATAATATTTTCTCAGTTTGTGCGACTAATTTCTCAACGCTAAAATTATCTAAAATTCGTTTTCTCGCTGCATTCTCTTCGCCAAATCTTTCTTTTGTCGATATTTTATCCCAACAAGATAACCACCCCTGACAGAGTTTTTCAGGCTGTTCTATAGGGACAACAACCCCCGTATTGTCAACTATCCAAGCAGAGTCCCCCACATCCGTAACAACACAAGAAACACCACAAGACATTGCTTCGGCGATCGCATTAGAAAATCCTTCACTGAGAGAACAAGAGGTTACGACATCCAAAGCATTATAAACTGCTGGCATATCATTCCGCATCCCCGTCCAAATAATCTTTTTTATTATTCCTAGCTCTTTTGCAAATTCTTGCAATTTGTGTTGATAGCTTTCTTCTCCACTCCCAACACAAACAAAGCAAACATTGTTTTTGCGATCGCTTAATAACTTAGCAGCGTGCAAAAAAGTAAAATGATCTTTAATCGGGTCGAGTCTACCCACTAAACCCACTAAAATTATCTGATATTCAATCCCCCATTCTAAACGAATACGCGCTCTTGCGTCAGGATCGGGGTAAAATGAATTAGTATCGATTCCGTTGGGTATTACGGTTATTTTCTGTGAGGGAAAACCATGTTGGAGATGATATTCTTTACCTGTTTGAGAATTGATAATAATGCGATCGGCAAATTGCGATAAAAGACACTCCAACTGAAAATTAAGCCGTGTAAACCAATCGTATTGACTTAAATCTAAATTAGAAGCACGCACTCCCCAAAAAATGCGAGTTTTGGGAAGAAAAGGTTTTAAAAATAATGCAATTAAATTAGAGGTACTCAGATAACCGTGCAAGATATCGGGTTGAAATTGTTGGAGATGATGCAATAAGCGCGAAAAGAAACCAAAAATATCCCAGCGATCGCGTTTTTGCAAGCAAATTGTTTGTACCTGACTATCTTGTAATTCTTGTTCTAATGCACCTCCACCATAAAAATAAAAAACTGCGATCTCAAAACGCGCTTTATCCATTCCTTTAACTAAAGTCACTAATTGACGTTCCGCACCTCCAATATCGAGAGAACGAATTAAAAATGCCAGCTTTTTCATTGTTTTTGAAACACATATTCATTACAGCCATGACCACCAGCACAAGTTTTTAAATATTGTAGTGTAAATTCTCGTTGGCGATAAAATTCAAAAATTTCTTCAGGTTTAGCGACCTCAAAAGGATAACCCCCAACCCAATCAACAACATCCG
This sequence comes from Spirulina sp. 06S082, assembly GCF_034932145.1. Classification (NCBI taxonomy): domain Bacteria; kingdom Bacillati; phylum Cyanobacteriota; class Cyanophyceae; order Spirulinales; family Spirulinaceae; genus Spirulina; species Spirulina sp. 06S082. Next base: position 25,520 of record NZ_JAYGHV010000285.1, read on the forward strand.
GTAAAGGACTCATTCCTCGATGCTGAGAATACGATCGCCAAGTTTTAAAAGGCTGACCTGTTAGCAAATCTCGCACTGTTGTCGGTCCCCAAAGACGCATCAAAGCCAATCCCACAATCAATCCTCTTAAAGGTGGAGAAGATTGATTATAGGCCACTTTAACTTGTCGCCACATCTTGCTCGATCGACCGCCATCATTGTAAATTGAGATGAATAATCGACCACCATTGGCTACTAAAGGAACAACATTTTCCAGAGCCTTCCACATCTGACCTGTATGATGCAATACCCCCCAAGAATAAACAATATCAAACTGTCCCAAAGCGGCTAAATAGTCCGTATCTAACACCGACCCACGTTCGATTGTCCATTGGGAATCGCGATCGCAATAGCGGTGTTTAAGTTCTTCCGTACAGGCGATCGAATCTGGGTCATAATCTAGGGAATGAACACGACCTCCCAACCGACGCGCAGCTAAAGAAAATAACCCACTTCCCGAACCAATATCTAGAAATGTTTTCCCTTCCAAATCTGTAAGTCCTAATTTATCTTTGAGAGAATTTTCTGCTTCAATAATACGCTCTTCATTCAAAAATGTTAAAAAGCGTTTCCAGTTTTTACCAAACTCAAAACGTCGTCCTTGTTCGATTTCAGTTTTAAAAATTCGATCCATCTGCATACCCTTGATTTTCTTACAATCGACTATTTTGTTCTGCAATTTAATTAATACTTTCAACAAATAAGTAATTAATTGCAGCCATCAGTTTCTCCAAATCTTCTAAAAGATAAGATTTCGTATTTTTCGTAAACGTTTCTTCTTTTAATTGCCCAAACTCCCATAGCTTACCGTTGGAAACAATACCAAATACTCTTTTTCCTGACTCATTATTTAACTTTTGAGCCGCCATGAGTTCTGCTAAACATTGCCCCCATCCCTCCTCAAAATTATCTTTTTTCGCTTCTACTAAAATTAAATAAGGTTTCTCTAAAATAATCTTTCCCCGAGGAGAACGTTTTGCTACAATATAATCAGGAATTCCAGATAAGTTTTCATCATAAGTTAGAGGTTGATGACTCCAAAGCATTAGGTTTTCCATATATTTCAACCAAATCTCCCTTAAAATAGGAGCAATAATGTTTTCACAGATTGCATATTCTGAGTTAAAAACAACTCCCTCTTTAAGGATTAAGTTAAATCGATTCAGAAAGTAAGAATCGATTTCACCATCATTTTCTTCAATAAATTTTTCCTCCATATAATTGAGGGAGAATTCTTGCAAAACATCAGAAATATTTTTGTAGTTATTAAAAGACATCTTTCTGGTTCTTATTATTCTTATTATAAATAATTTTAACCAAGGCGAAAAAGACTTGGAAGAGATGGTAAATATGACGAAGATGAAAACTAAAAATATTAAACTTTTGGAGTAAATGTATCGCCAACTTAAAATCTTTATTTTGCATCATTTTGATTGCCATTAAAACAGCAAAATAAACTTCTAAAAATCGAAAATAGTCGCTGCGAAAAATCTCTTTTTTTTGCAAAACTTGCTTTTTACCCAAAACTTGCTTTTCGAGTTCTAGGAACACATTTTCTAATGACTTCAAGAAAAAAACATCACGATGAACTTTTTCATAAGCAGTCTTTGCTAGTTCTTCTCGGATTATATCATGAGTTAAATAAAATTTAACTTTTTCTAGCAACTCTTCAATATCGCTAAAATAATCAATCTCTTGTCTTACCCGAAAACACTGTTCGAGATGAGGAGACCATTCTGTTAAACAAAATGAACCCGAAGCACAAATTTCAAAAGGACGACCTTTCAATTGATGAATATATTGTCGCCAAGGTTCTAACTGAAAGATTGAATCGGGAATGGTAGAACCAGTGAAATTCAAGCATATTTTGGAGTTTGCCAAAACTTCTCTCATCTTCTCTCTTGAAACAAATCCATTTTTCGATCCGCGACCAAATGTTTCAACATTAAAACCTGCTTCGGTCAACGCATTTAAGTATTTTTTACGATTTGATTTAAG
>NZ_JAYGHV010000286.1:0-26981 GCF_034932145.1 Spirulina sp. 06S082
AATTTGGGCATCTCGCTTGCAGGTGCGGGATGTGGAGCATTTTCAAACCATCGGTCGGGAGTTGGCACAAATTGGGGAGAACGAGGTACAATTCTTGGAAACCAGTCCGGAGATTGACGGCGAATCGTTACCGCGCGATCGCGATTCAGAACGAGATGGTTATGGGGCTTCGCAGGGCAAACAAAAACAACGAACTCAGTTACAGCGATCGCAGCGACAGTTGCAAATTTGAAGACGATGGAAGAAAAAGCAAGAAAAGCAATCTCTTTGGTACGCAGCGACCAATAATGAGTCAAATCTGAGAATTTGACTCAAGTGGCTTCCTGCCAGAATGTTCGATCACTCAAAAATTTTAATATCCATAGCTTTGACATCTTGCATTTTCTCAATTTGCCTACAAATATCTTGCACTTGTTTAAGTTCTTGTTTATTTTTAATGTCAACTCCTATTTTAATTTCCGCTATATCGTCTTTTTGGGGATGCTTTTTCACTTGAACTTCCTCAATGTTAATTTTGTTTTGTCCTAGAAATGCTGTAATTTCACTCAGCATATTCGGTCGATGGGCTGCTTCTATTATCACATCAATATTCCAAGCAATAGGACAGCGACGTTCAATTGGTACACTATTTAATTCAGGACAACCAGAACGATGAATCAAAATTCCTCGACCGCTTGTATTTGGAAAAACTTTAGTTTTATTTTTTGTAATTATCCCTAAACTTTCTTCATAAGGTTTAGGTTTACAACATTCAGCCAAATGATAATTATTGTGGAACATTCTAAGTGATATTAAAGTTCCATCAGCTTCGAGTGACTCTAAATACAGGTCTTTTTCATAAGAGTTATTAGATTTTGTTGATTTTTCTTTTTCCTGATCGATCTTATCTGTCGTTGTTTGTGATTTGCCTAGATTGTCATTAGATAAAAAGAGCTTTTCATAAAGTTTTTTTCCTAAATCTTTTTGTAATATTTCCTGACTGAGTTTTTTGGGAATTTTTTTTAGTAATTCATTAACTACTTTCGTGGGTGTAAGTGTCTCTTTAATTTTTTCATATCGAGGTTCGGCTTGAGTCACTTTCGATAGTTTGAGTTTTGTCGCACTATAATAGCCTAACACCGATAACAAATGTTGAACGCTACGATAATTATCATTACAACTATTAGCCACAACTTTCATGGTATCAGACTTTACTAATGATTCAAAATCATCTTTGCTGAGTTCAATATTGAGTTTTTTAAATTCTTGTTTTAATCTTTCACTTCCTGAAGCAATAAGTTCCTTAAAATGATGATTTTTAGAGCGCTTGCGAAACCAATCGCGAATTTTCTTTTGAGCAGATTTCGTAACTGTAAATGGGTAATTGTTTCCACATTCCTCTGGAGTTTTTATCCAATCCAGATGGGGAAGACTTTTTTCATTTTTGATAATTTCTACTGTATCTGTATTTTGTAAAGGTGTATTCAAAGGGACTATTTTCCCATTCACTTTTGCTTGATAGCATTGATTTCCTACATCTGTATGGATACAATATGCAAAATCAATAGGAGTAGCTCCTTTCGGTAGTTTATAAACATCACCTTTAGGGCTTAATAGATAAATATCATTACTCTGGTTTGTTTCTAAAGGAATCAATTGCTTTAAATACATTTCTCTTTCAGAATCCATTAATTCATGTAAATCTTTGTCGAGATTTCTCCCTTGAAATTGAACTATTGAATCTCCCAATTCTTCTCGGATTTCATTCAAATCATTTTGAATTTTAGTGCGATCCCACGATTTCTTTTTACTTTTTGGAATTAAATCGATATTCAATAATAATAATATTTTATCACGTTCAAATATTTTTTTGATTACAATATTAGCCAATCTAAATTTTTGACTATTTTCGATTGCTTCTTTAATCTTAGTCAAGTTGTTTGTATTGGGTTCTGTAGATTCTGGCGACTCACATATAAACACCAACTTAGCAATATTTTTTTGTTGCCTTTCTAAATTTCTAACATTTGAAGATCGACCATAGTTATCTACATTCTTATAAATAAAATGAGCAGCACCTCCGCCTTCAGCTCTTATATCCATTTCATAAGTACGAATTTGAAATTCTACAATATATCCGAGATATTCTACTAGGTCTTCGCCAAGAGCTAAGTGACAAGAAATACTTCTGTTAATATGAATAGATTGATAACCTGTAGACTTCTTAGGAAGTTGTATATAATCTCGAATTTCTTCAGACAATACACCTGTGCCTTTGAACGATTTCCCCATAGTCAAAATAATATTTTTGATTCGATAACAGTCTTTTTCTGTTTGCGTAATAATACGTACTCCAAATATGTCAAGAATTTTGTTTTTGTCTAAGCTCACTCCTTTCCGTTCTGTCAATTTTCTATAGATACTATAAGGGTGCTTAATTCTAGCAAGAACATCCGCCTTTATTTTTGCATTTTTAAGATTATTTTCTACTTCCTCTTTGATTCCCTTAATAAAGTAAGTTCTTCTAGGAAAATTAGAATTGAGAAAATAATTAATTTCTTGATAATTTCTTGGATATAAATACGAAAAAGCCAATTTTTCTATATCCTCTTGTATAGAATTAAACCCAAAACGCCTTGCTAAAGGAGAGAAGATATGTAATGAATACTCTGCAAGTTTCTTAGCTAAAGGAGAGTAGATTGATTTTAATAGACGCAAAGTTTCTTTATTTTTCATTAACTCTATTTTGATTAGTTCGTCAAAATAATTTTCCGCATTTAATAGTTTGTAATCATTATCTGTAACCAGATTTGTTAATAAATGATTATTTTTGCTTTTTGATATTCTCTCAAATAATCTGATTTTTAAACCCCAAAGATGTTTTTTGATTTGTAGAGATGATATTTCTCGTTCTCGACTAGATTTTTGATTCTCCTTTTTGATTATCTCGATCGCTTGATTATAATATTGAATAACAGGAGAAATATAATTCTCAACATTTTTTAAATTTTTCAGTTCTTGGGATTTTAAAATTCTTACTTCTTCAATAAATCCTTGAGTTTCGAGATATCTGATATATACTGGTTTGATTGATTGAGCTAAATGCATTGCCTGACAATTGTAATTATCTGCTTCTTTAATATGACCAGTAATAGCTGACAATTCTGCTAAACAAGTAAGAGACAAGACTTCATGGTATGGAGTTTTATTGAGATTGTTTTCACTTCCTTGAAAAACTTTTTTAGCATCTTCAAGATATTTTTTTGCTTGGCAGATATGTCGTATTTGTAAGTAAGTTTTTCCTAAACTTAAGTTAACTCGAGCTTCATCGTGAGATTTGTATTTAACACAATTTTTCGCTTTGTGATATGCTTTTACCGCTTCTCTATATTTACCCAGACTAAATTGTAAGTCTCCCAACAAAATCCAATATGCACCATAAATTCCTAAATATTTTTCTTTTCTTTTTTGCAATATCTCGATATTCTCTTTCGATTTCTTAAGATATCTCTCAGCACTAATAAAATCACCATTTAATAAAGCGATTCTTGCTAAATTATTATAACTCTTAGCTTGTCCATAAATATCGCCAATTTCTTCTTTTTTCTTCAGTGATTTTTTATATTTATCCGCAGCATCTTCATAATATCCTTGCGAACGATAAACACCTGCTAAATAATCCAGATCGAGCGCAAAACCATATTGATCGTTAAGGTTTTGTTTGATTTTTATGGCTTTCTCAAAATTATATTTAGCTTGTTCAAACTTACCTTGTCGCTCTTGGACAACTCCTAAACGCGACCAAGATTTTGAAGCGCGATAGAAATCTCCCAGTTTTTCAAAGGCTTCAGCACTCTTGCTAAACAATTGTTCAGCTTCGTAAAACTGACTTTGAGTCCGCCTAATTCCTGCTTTGCGATATAAAATTAATGCATAGCCAAGAGGTTCTCTATTTTGAGCTAATTTTTCCGCCTCAATAGCAGTTGACCAAGCAGTCTCGTATTGATGTAAATCTTTATAACAACTAATTAGTTTTCCTAATACTCTAATCCGAATTCGTATATCTTCTTTACTTTTTGGCATCTCTAAAACACTATTCAAAACTTGAATAGCAGCTTTTTGAGATTGTTTAGCCGATAATATCTTTCCTGTACAATAAAAACAAACACACTTTCCAAGTTCATCTCCTTGTTTTTCAAATAGATGGTAAGCTCGTTGAAAAACTATTTCAGCATTTTCTTTATCACCGTTTCTCTCAAACCTTTGGCCTTTTTCTAACAGTAGCCAAGGCTTATCTCTTAAAATATTCTCATCCAGTTCAAGAATCCAGTCTGTTAATCCGGACAGTTTTTGAGACAGGAGAGGTTCTTGTTGATTTATACGACAAACCAATTCATTAACTACCCGTGCAGCTAGTTCATGTTGTAGACTTTCATAGAAATGATAACGAGCTTCGAGATAAGCACCTAGGTCTAGGTTTTCATTGGAACTGTTTTTTCCTTCTTCCCAATAATATTCAGCTGCTTTTCTATGTAACTGAATGGTTTTGTCCTGATCTTGAAATGCTTGCCAAAACTCTCGAAAAATTCGGTGCATCTGAACTCTCTTATTATCTAATCTTGTCAATAATTTGCGTCGTAAAAGACATTCTCCAATACGAGGCTCGATATCTAAATATTGCCAAGCTATTTTTTTTACTGAGGTTTGAAATATGGAAAAATGATGAAGAGCTTGAGTTTCTTCTGGGGTCAGACGTTGTTCTATATTTTTTACAAGTTTTTGATATACAAATGCACCAGTATCTCGATCAAAATCTACCAAATTTTTGCGAACTACTTCTAGTGATGTAGTCTCACAACATTGGATTATTAAGTTGATTGCTATTGGATGTCCATCTGTTATTTGGATGATTTCATCAAAATCTTTTTCTGAGATTGTAACATTTAGATTTTCACTACATTTTCTAATATACTCACGAGCTTCTTCATCCCTAAAGCCATTCAAATTAAATTCCGTTACTCTGTTAAGAATATCTATTCCTAGTGATGACTTGTTAACATCACCAATTAAGATAAGTTTATGTTCAAAGTTTCTATTCCTCTCATAGCCAAATTCAGAAAATAGCTTAATAAAAGATTTTAGTTCCCGAAATGGAGACTTTTTAAGATCTGCTTCTTGATTAAATCCATCAATAACTATAGCATATTTATGCTTTTGCCGTTCCGAACTAATAGTCTCCAAAAAACTTGAAATTTTTACTTCATTTTTCATTTTCTCTTCAGCATAACTTGTATCAAAACCATATTCTCCATTTTTATTAAGAAATTCTTTAAGTCTCTCAAAAAGATCGGGGAGAGAACAAATTTCTTGAGATTCCTGAGATAGTTTCAAAACCTTATAATCTTGAAGGATATTAGAAGGAAGTTTTGTGGCTAAATAACTTTTTCCTATTCCTGAAATTCCTGATATGAGAAAAACTCTATTATAAGGAGATTCTTGGAACAATTCCTGCAGTGTTTCTAATTCTTTTTCTCTACCAAAAAAATCGGAAGGAGTATTACCTATATAATGTTTTTTTTTAATATAGGTATTTGATGTTCGGGAAGATTTTCAAGCTCGATCGCATTGCACCCAAATTCCAAAGAATCTTCAATAGTTCGTTCTCTCACCAGGGCTTCATAAAATCCCCTCGCAAATTTAATAGCCGCCTTGTCACTAACTGAATTATTCATCCCAATCACACACTCAATATGTTCGGAGATCGCTTCTGCTTGCACCTCAGAATAACAAGCATTAAGTACAACACACTTTACTTGATCGCTAAATTGTCTAAACAATCTTGCTAAAGCATCCGTTGAGACAATGTGTGCTTCACCAGCATCATTTTCTAGAACTAAACCATCATCACCTGTTCCATGACCGCAAAAATGTACAATTTCTGGGTTTAAATCCAAAAGTGCAAGACGTAAATCTTGAGGACGAGTAGCCCAACGTTGCTCTATGACAAACCGATCGCGCTGTTTTGCCAGTTGCAATCCTTCAGTAATTTCTCGCACCTCTTTGTCCAAGCGTAGTCTAGCTTCATCTTTAGGACTAGACGCTAAAATTAAAATAGTGCACCGAGAAGATTCTTGGTCTTCTTCGGTAGCTTGAGGAGTTGTTATTGATGCGTTTTTATCTGAAGTAGCCTTTGATGTACTGAGATTGTGACTGACTTCTTTGTGCAGGCTATATCGTAATGAAATTGTATATCTTGGTACGGGATTATTTTTATCACCCCAACGAGCGTCGGCTGACCACGCACCATCCGTTTTTTCTTTCTTGCGAGTTTCAACAGTCAATTCTCCCATTTCTGGTTTAAGAGCAAGCAGGTTGTACTGTAGAGGAATCCCTGTTACTTGTTCCTTTGCAGGTGCTCCAAATGTTCCAGCAGCAATAATACGAAGTCCTCTTTGAGTGTCGTATTGAAAATTTTCATCTTTCGCTTCATGGATATGTCCGTGCATACCAATTTGAAAACCGTTTGTCACCAACTGCTCGAGAAAAGCAACATTTTTCATGGATTCAGCACTCGTAACGGGGTGATGCCAAACTGCAATTTTAAGCCAGTCATCATAGTCTTCTTCACCCATGAGAATTTGATCGAGAGCATTAGAAATAGCATTAGGGTTTATGCTTGCACGATCCGGGAATTTATAATCGATTTCCCAGCAGGAGTTAAGCGCAAGGAAGAGAATTTTATCTTCTGGAGAGAGATAAAGAATTGCTTGTCGATCGTAATCTAGAGGATAAGGCTTGTTGTGAATTTTTTCGTAGAAGAAATTGTTAAAGTAAATAAAACGATTTTTGTATTCTTCATCATTACGAATTCTAACAACATCATCACTAACTTCAATATAGCAACCCTGTTTGAGTTCATTCGCTTCACAGTCTTCTCTGTCTTTTAAAATATAAGATTTTTTTGATATTTCCCAGTTGAGATCGTGATTACCGGGAACAATCACAACTCGATCTTGACTAATTTTATAGCGTCGAATCAGTTTGTCTACTAGCCTAAAAGCCGCATCATATTCAATCTCAGTGGAGTAATTTGCTATATCTCCAGAAATGACCAGATAGTTAATTTTTTTGACATTAAGGTTCTGAGTCAGATCGGTTGCAAGTTGAGTAAAGTATCGATTTGCTTCAAGTATTTTTTCACAATGGATATCGGACAAATGAAGAATATATATTGGGTTCTTTTGATTAGTCATATATAGCAATCCTAATTGAGATGCGAAGGTAGTGTAGCCTGAAACCCTTGTCACTGCTAGATAGCTTGTTTACAAATCAAATAGACTTGCTATAGCAACAGAAAACAAGAGAACAGCAGCGATTTACCTATTATATTTGTAATTATAAGTCAGAAATAATCTCATATATCAAAAAACTATTTTTTTAACAAATCGCAATAATGAGAGATAGCAGCGATCGCTGCTGGAGTCGAGCCGATTGACCGTACTCACCATGCTCGACCTCTCTCTATCCAGATTTGCAGGCATTACCGACACCGAAGCCCGCCAACTCAAAAAACTCAATCTGACGACAATCGCCGATGTTTAATGCAAGGAGGCGATAAATTATATCGAGAAATGGTTGCATTTTTGATTCCTACGATGTGATTTAGCTTTGCCACAAGGGTTTGCAAGATGCGATCGCTTGGCCACCTATCGTGCGATCGCGCTATTATTGAATTATGTCATTCAACTTCATTATTTATGAACGAAACACAACTTCTCGAACGAATTACAATCAATCCTAAAATTTTTGGTGGTAAACCCATTATCAGAAATCGTCGTCTTGCTGTTGAACATATTTTAGGAATGCTGGCAGCAGGAGATACACCAGATATTCTTTTAGAAGGCTATCCTTGGTTAGAACAAGAAGATATACAAGCGTGTTTGCTTTATGCTCGAAAAATAATCGGTCATGAGCGAATTGTACCGTTAATGGTGGAATCTAGTGTATGAAACTACTATTAGATACTTGTGTTTGGGGTGGAGTTCGTTCTGCATTAGCAAATGCAGGATATGATGTAATTTGGAGTGGAGACTGGGAAGAAGATCCCGGAGATGAGGAAATCTTAGCACGGGCTTACCGCGAAGAACGCATTTTAATTACCCTCGATAAAGACTTTGGTGAATTAGCGATTGTACGAGGTTTGCCGCATTGCGGTATTTTAAGATTAGTCAATCTCTCTAGTCAGCAACAAATTGTTATTTGCTTGCAAGTCCTAGAACAATATGCGGAAGAATTAAAAACAGGTGCGATCGCAACGGCTGAATTAGGACGATTGAGAATTCGTCCGCCAGATTGAAACGTTGATTTTCACGATCGCATCTATAATGGGCAATTGGAAAAGAATACTTTCTGAGATAGGGGGATAAATGGAAATTAGAGAGGCTTTGGATTCCGATCTCGATGATGTATTATTGGTAGAGCGTTTGGCGTTTGGTGAGGAAGCTGAAGCGGAACTTGTGAAAAATATGATGCACGATCGCAGTGCAAAACCGCTTTTATCCCTCATTGCTTTGCAAAATGAGCAACCCGTGGGACATATTTTATTTACCAAAGCACATTTAACAACAGATGCAAATATTGCGATCGCCATTTTAGCACCCCTCGCTGTCGTCCCAGATGCTCAAAATCAAGGCATTGGCGGTAAACTGATTCAAGAAGGAGTCGAACGTTTAGGGCGATCGGGGGTTGAGTTGGTATTCCTCGCAGGATATCCAGCATACTATAGTCGCCACGGCTTCCAACCCGCCAGCAATCTTGGTTTTGAACCCACTTATCCTACACCCAAAGAATATCCGGATGCTTGGATGGTACGCGAACTTCGTCCCGGTGCGATCGCCTCTTTTTCAGGTAAAGTGATTTGCTGTGATGCTTTAAATAAGCCGGAATATTGGCGAGAATAATTGAGAATTTAATTGAGAGGTCCACTTAAGATGATTTTAGCGAGAGCTTCGATAACATCCTCGGGATTTTCTTGTTTGAGTTGGTCGTACCATTTTTGAGTGCGATCGCCTTCTTTGCTGTAAATTGTATCTGTGCGCTTACGAGCTTTTAAAACTAAATTAGCCGTGCGTTCTTTCCTCGCGTTTTCGTAACGTTTGAGGGCATCTTCGACGCTTAAAGTGGTGGTGAGGAGGTAACGAGAGAGAATCTCTGCATCTTCCATCGCTTGACAGCCTCCCTGTCCGAGAGTGGGAGTAGTCGCGTGGGCAGAATCTCCCAGTAAAACTATTTTACCCCGAACAAGGCGATCGAGAGGATCGATATCGTGAATCTCTAAACGGTTGGTTTGCAAAGGATCGAGATTTTGGATCAGTTTCTGGACGGGAGTGGCCCAACCCTGAAATAATTTTGCTAGTTCTTCTCGGCGCTTTTCTGGCTCAACTGTGCTACCTTTCACCATGGGACAACCAAAAAAGAAGTAAAAGCGATCGCCACCTACGGGCATCATCGAAGCGCGTTTTCCTTCTCCCACATAAATCACCCAATTGTTTTTAGAAGTAAAGTTCTTATCGGCTTTCACCAAGCCATTCCAGTTCACATAATTGGCATAACGCAAAGATATTTCTTTTTCTGTCACATAACGCCGCACCACAGAATGAATGCCATCCGCACCGATGACAATATCCCCTGTAACTTTGCGATCGCCTTCAAAAATTGCCGTCGCATGGTGATCGCTTTCCTCCACCGCAATACAACGAGAATTCAACTGAACATCCTCTCGTCCAAAAGCCTCTAAAAGCAGGTCTTGCAAGTCAGTACGGGCGACAGGATAGGGGCGTTGTCCCACCTTTTCCACCAAAGGCATTAAATCAATATCATTGAGTAATTCATCGGTATGGCTGCGATATTCCATGCGATCCATTTGTCCGCCGATCTGAGCGATATTTTCCCCCAAACCCAGGCGGTTAAGAACTTTCACCCCATTTGACCAAAGGGAAATTCCCGCCCCTGCTGGTCGCAATTCCTTCGCCTTATCATAAATTTCAACTTTATATCCTGCTTGACGCAAAGCAATTCCTGTTGTCAAGCCACCAATTCCCGCACCAATAATAATAACTTTGAGATTATACATTTTTTGCTCTTAAAAAAGAGATTATAATAAAAAAGAGATAAAATGAGGGAAATATTTTGATTCCATAAAGAATAGATTAAGTCCCCCATTTTTTATGTGCGACAAGTCAGCAATCGGACGTGCCGCAACTGATAACTATCAAAGTCCCATCGCTTTGCGAGTTTGGGGACCAACAATACCATCGACATTTAACTTATTCTTAGTTTGGAAGGCCTTAACGGCGGCTTCGGTTTTCGTCCCGAAAACACCATCAATAGAAACACCAATCTTTTGCTGAACTTGGCGTACTGCTAATCCGGTAGAACCCCGTTTCACGGAAATTCCACCCACTCCAACACTCCCAACTGCTTTGGTATAGGGACCGTAAACCCAACGACTGCTAGAAAGTTGCACCCAGTCCCCGCGACTGCTGATAATGGGCTTGAGAGTTGCGCCATTGCTAACGCACATATCGGATTTATAGTTTGTACCCGGTCCAGTCCGCGCCTGAAGACAATCGCCTTTTGGGGTACTAACTTGACGAACGGTTCCTCCTGCACTGAGACTGCTAGGGGTTAGTGCAGTATAAGGCTTGTAGATCCAACGTCCTGTAGATAGTTTGTACCAATCTCCTTTTTGTCCGACAATGGGAGCGAGAACTGCTTTATTAGATACACATTTATAAGCGGTGTAGCTCAGTCCAGGACCAGTACGGGCATTAAGACAGCCACCATTCGGGGTGCTGACGTAGCGGGTTCCCGCCGTCGTTTGAGCAAAACTGGGGGCTGCGGTCATCAAACTGGCGGAGATAATACCGACAGAGAGTAAACCCAGCCATTTCGCATTGGGAATTCTAGACCAGTTAAAGAATTCAACTCCATCGAAGTTGTATTCAATGCCCTCTATTTCTTCTTGAAGCGTGCAAGCCAGAGTATAGGTTAAAGCGTCCACCGATCGCCTCCTCAATAATAATGAACAATTAGTATTCTACCATTCTGTTTATTTTAGTCAGCCTATGTCGGTTATGACAGGAACGTAGGAAAATTTAACGATCGCATTAGATCGGTTTTTAGCGATCGCCTTCCTCACAAAACAAGCAACGGGAAGGCGATCGCCAAAATATCGCCAAAATCATGTTAATCTGAGGGGAATTTTACAAGGGTAAGTTGCGAGGCGATCGCCACCATTTTTCTTTTTATTTGTCATGTCTACAGCACATCATAACCATAATCACCACCATCATCACGGACATCATTCTACCAGTGGAAAACGCTTGGGTTTTGTGATTTTCCTTAATATTACCATTACCGTTGCTCAGAGCGTTGGTGGTTTATTTTCGGGTAGTTTATCGCTGTTGTCTGATGCCCTTCATAATGCCAGTGATGTTTTAGCGATGTTTATTAGTTATATTGCGAATCGCTTGGTTTCTAGACAAGCAACACCTCAAAAAACATTTGGCTATAAACGGGCAGAAATTCTGGCGGCTTTGATTAATGCAGTGATGTTAATTGCGATCGGATTCAATCTAATTTATCAGGCAATTTTACGTTTATCGGGACAGAGAGAAATAGAAGCAATTGATTCTGGAATTGTCATGGGTTTGGCCTTGTTGGGAGTCTTGGTGAATGGCGGGAGTATTCTCGCCCTTTATCGCGATTCTCGTCATAATTTGAATATGCGATCGGCTTATTTACATTTGGCGGGTGATGTTTTAACTTCGGTGGCTGTATTTGTGGGGGGACTCATGATGTACTTTTATCAAGTTTATTGGCTAGATAGTCTCTTGACTATTTTTATTGCGATTTATTTGGTTTATGCGTCATGGCAGATATTAAAGTCTTCTTTAGCGATTGTGATGCAGTTTGCGCCCTCTCATCTCGATCTAGGGGAAATTGAAGCAGAAATTTTGCTGAACCCAGAGATTGCTAATGTGCATCACGTTCATCTTTGGCAAATTAGCGATCGCGATATTCATTTCGAGGGACATCTTACGTTTAAGGAAAATATTTCTTTAAGTAAAATCTCCTCGACCTTGGGACAAATTCAACAGCAATTAAAAAATAAGTTTTCTATTCATCATATTACTTTACAACCAGAATACGAGCCAAATTGCGATGCGAATTTGATTAAAAATCCCGATTGATTATTGATAAGAATTAAAATACAAAAACAACAGAGACGCAAGTAAAATTGCATCCCTGTTGTTTTTTGGTACTTTTCCTTTTAACTTTCCGGTTCCGCCTCGGGTGCAGTTGTTTCAGGTTGTGCATTCATTTGTTCTCGAATGCGTTCGAGTTGCTGACGGCGAAAGTCCTCACTAGCGCGATTGAGTTGGCGTTTGGTGTCTTGTTGGAACTGACCCATCGATCGCCCGTTACTAAAATTAGCATTATGAATCAGATTGAAGGGATTAAAATCGCCTCCTCCATCGCCAAACATGGGATCGCTTTCGCTACCCTGAAAGCCTTCGGTGGTTGAATTATGACGGACGGGGGTTTGTTGAGCATTAGCCTCTTGTCCTCCGAAGATCGGGGCTATTCCCAGACCCAGCAAGAGGCTAACACCAGCAAGAATCGATAAAGATTGATGTTTCATGAGCTTTTCTCAATATTGCGATCGCGACAGATGAACAAGTGTATTGGCTAGATGAACCCTTGCACTCTGAATGATTATATCTTATCGGCTTTCTCAGGATTTCCATGCTATGCTGTAAAATGGAAATTCGGAATCAGCAAAAAAGTTCGTTCTTTAAAGAACAAACTTATTAGCGGCTTTTAGTTTCCTTCTTTATTTTTGGTTTGGTTTGATTCGGGAGATACACAATGTCAATTTATGTGGGAAATCTCGCTTATAGCGTAACCCAAGAACAACTAGAATCCATTTTTGCTGAGTATGGCACCGTTAAGCGGGTTTACCTTCCCACGGATAAGGAAACCGGTCGGCCGCGGGGCTTTGGGTTTGTAGAAATGGAAAACGAGAACGATGAAGCCGAAGCAATAGACAAACTTGACGGTGCGGAATGGTTCGATCGAGTCTTGAAAGTTAATAAAGCAAGACCTCGAGACCATTAATAAGAACAAGTCGGGAGAAGCACTGTTTTTAGCAGTTTTACCCTTGAGTTTTACCTTTGAGGGGGACTCTAAAAATAAGGTTTCCCTCGTGCTAAACTGAGAGTTCTACAATTTGTAAATCCCCAACGAGTCTAGCGTTTGGAATCCTGGGGATTTTGTCTGACTGTCAATGCGAGTCTGAGTTCGGTTGAATGAACTCCACACTATTCGTGTTGGCAGATTCTCATCGTACATAATAAAATTAAAACGTTCAATACTGTAGGAGGAATCCGAATGACTCAAGTCACCGTTGGTGAAAATGAAGGAATTGAATCAGCACTGCGCCGTTTTCGACGAGAAGTATCCAAAGCTGGCATTTTCGCAGATATGAAGCGTCTGCGCCATTTTGAGACTCCCCAAGAAAAGAAGAAACGCAAGGCGATCGCCAGACGACGGAAAAAGCGCTTCAACTAAACATTACAGAATTTAACA
Source organism: Spirulina sp. 06S082 (assembly GCF_034932145.1). Taxonomy (NCBI): domain Bacteria; kingdom Bacillati; phylum Cyanobacteriota; class Cyanophyceae; order Spirulinales; family Spirulinaceae; genus Spirulina; species Spirulina sp. 06S082. The sequence continues at coordinate 13,633 of NZ_JAYGHV010000286.1, forward strand.
GAATTTAACAGAATTTAACAGAATTTATAAGCAAGCAGCCAAGATTAACTGAAATACAATTGCGATACAATGGCAGTATTTCAAATCTTGGTTGTTTTGCTTTGTTCTGATGGAGAATAGGCAAATATAATTGTAATTCACGTTTTTGTTACTTCAATAATTTCTGTATATTCGTAGGGTTCTGAGGATTGTTTAACTAACGGATAATTTTTGTTGCGGATGGCGATCGCATCTTCTTCGCAATCGGATTTAGGGGAATGATAAAGAAGGACATATTCTCTACCGATAGAATTTTGAATTTCTGTTGCAACTTCGCCTCGCCATTGTGTTTTAGTCACTAATACCACCAATTGATTGGCAAGTTGAGGAATAGTTCTGGCGACTTGTCGGCGATAAATTTCGTCTAAACTGCCAAAAGGGGAATCCATAACAATGGGAAATGTACTGCTATCGGGACCCATTAAGGTTGTTGTTTGACTCCACTCTCGAACCCGATCTATGATACCACTAATGAAGGCTAAACTGAGAATTTGATTTTCTCCTGTGGAAGCAGCAACGGGAAGGGCAATTCCTGATGTATTTTCAATCAGTGTTAGTTCGTATTCTGGACTCAAACGCGGGATATACGGTGTAAAAGAAATCTGACTAAAAATCTCTTGGACTCGTTGTTCTAAGGATAAACGAAATTGTTTTTCTAGCCGCGATCGCACTTCAATTAGTCGCGCGATCGCATCTTGGGTTACGGAGATGCGTCGTTGTGCGAGAGTTTGTTTTTCTTCCTTGAGTTGCTGTTTGCTTATTTGTTTTTCTAGCACAATAATTTCTTTTTCTAGGCGATCGCCTTCTTGTTGATTTCCCCCTTGTTCTAGAGTTAATTCGCGAATCATTTCTTCAGTTTCATCTAAGCGTTTTTGCAAGTCTTGGATATTGTCATCGGGATAAGTTCTCAGTTTTTGCTTCAGATCGTCGAGTTCGTTTTCGACTCTGGCTAATTCTCGGCGATCGCGATCGGTTTGTGATTGTAGGCGATCGACATTCTGCCAAAATTCAGGAATTTGTTTTTCCAATTCTCCTACTCCTTCTTCTAAGCGAATTGCTGCTTCTTCTACATCCGCCATTCCTGCTTTATTCATCCATGCGGAAACCTCTTGATAGGTGGGAGTTTGTTGCAACAATTCCGTCCCGCAAATACAGCGTTTTTGGTTTAAGAGATTTTGGACAAAACGCTGTTTAATTCCGGAAGGAAGTTCTCCTTGTTCTCGCAAACCCTTGACAATTGCTTTGAATTGTGTATTGATTTTTGGCGTTAAAATTGTATAGCCGTTAGTAGAAATTAAGCGTTTTAAATCTTCTTTTGTTTGTCCTAAATTTTTGCGAATAGCTTTTTCCTGTTTTTCTAACTTATCTTTCAGTTTTTGTAAGTCTTTCGCGCCACTTAACTTTAATAGCTGCTGACTAATACGCTGTTTTAAGTCGGTATAGAGTGCAAGTTTTTTGATGATTTCTTCTTGCTTTTCCAGTAAGCGATCGCGTTCTTTTTCAAGTTTTTTCTGCTCTTTTAGAAGTTCTTTTATTTCAGAATTACCAATCGCTTTTAATTCATCTTGTAGTTTTCTTTTCACTACTTTTAAATGGTCAATAGAACGGTCTAAAACTTTAACACCGAGTAATTCCTTCGTATCTTCAGCGATATTATTTTTGCGATCGGAACGAAAGAAATGATCGATACGTTCGCCATCAAAAAAGAAATATTGGTGTAAACTTTCTGGGAGAATGCGCCCAATAATATCTTCAGGTTGTTGTGAGGGATAAGTCCAGCGTCCTTCATCTCCTGCAACTTGCATAAATAACTTACTTTGGTTGTATTGAATCTTCTCATTTTGATCGCGACAAGCATAACATTGTCGCTTTAATTGATAGTGTTTATCTTCATGTTCAAAATAAATTTCTACATTGCATTCTACCGAAGTACCGATATTTGCTTCTTGAATTGCGCGGGTGTTAATCAACAGATCGGGGGAGGCAAAAGCGGCGGTAAATTTTTCATAAAGTACCCAAGTAAACGCATTGAGTAGTGTCGTTTTTCCCGCGCCATTATTGCCATGAATAACCGTTGTATTTTGCTCGCCATTCGCCAATTTAATAGTCGGTGTTTTGCCATAAAATTGACGAAAATTACAGAGTTTAAGAGAAATTATTTTCATTTTGCATTGGGTTCTATTGAATAACTTCTTTGATAATCTTGAGAATATCATCATTGATATTGCGAGGACTGCGTTGGTACAGTTTTTCTTTTTCTAATTTGAGAACTTGTGCGATAATTTCTTGTACTTCAGAAGACGCACTGGTAATCGGTTCTTGAACTTTTTGAACATCAACATTAATTTTCATGTTTAGATAATGAGTAAATATTTTTGTATTAATTGTTCATGGATAATTGGTATTTTTCTTGGAGGATTAAGATTTTTGCCTTAGCTTCCTCTGCATTTTCAGCAAGATTGGCAAATTCCAGAAAACGAATTAATTCTTTTCGTAATAAATTGCGTTCGACTTCCCAAGTTTCGCGATCGAGATCGGGAGGTAAAACGATCGCGTCAAATAAAGTTGCTTTAGCTTTACCGGGATGAGGTCGTAAAATCCTGCCTCGACGCTGAATAAATTGGCGTGGATTGCTCGTACTAGCCAGAATAACAGCATTTTGAATTGCAGGAATATCAACCCCTTCATCGAGACAACGAATAGAGACTAAACCTTGTAGATCGCCTCGTTCAAATTGCTCTCGCAGTCGTTCCCGTTCGGCTAAAGGCGTATCTGCTGTATAAATATTAACGCGATAGCCCAACTCCGTTCCTAAAATGCGCGTGATAGCTGTTAATTGACCCTCGGGAGGAGAAGTATTTTCCACAGTCCCATCACCACAATAAAAGAGAGTGTGAGTGGTATCGAGACGCGTTTTCATCAACTCTCGCACCAGATCGAGTTTATTCGCAGCAGCACCAATAAGACGCGATCGCTTCATCAATAAAGAAGTCAGGGTTTCATTAGATTTTAAATTGTTATTTTCCGACAATGCCCAACCGATCTGTTTAGTTAATTTGGCATAGATGACCGCTTCCAGGGGAGTTAATTCTACCAATAAAGGATAGTAGAAATAACGAACTAAAGCACCGCGATCGATCGCATCTTTAAGGGTGAATTCCGGCTGTAGAACCCGCCCGAAATAGCCCCAGAGGGCATCCGTGCCATCCTCATCAAAATAGCGCTCTGGAGTCGCAGAAAGAGCGAGACGCAAACCAATATTGCGCGGTAAACATTCTTCCAAGCGCGGCGACCCCAAATGATGCGCTTCATCGCCAATAATGAGGGTTTTGGGAGGGAAAAATTTAAGCTGGGATTGGAAACCCTCAGTGATAAACGTGGAATTGGTGACGATGACCGTCAGGAAAGCGCGATCGCCAGTGCGAAGATTGTAGATTTGAGTGGATAGTTCGTTTTGCCACTTACGAACCCTCTCAAAGGCAAGGAGAGGCTGGAGATTGAACCTTTCGCACTCCCTTCCCCATTGAGTAACGAGATGACGGAAAGGACAAACAACCAAAAGAACTTGTAAGCCGATTTTACGATAGAGTTCCGTCGCGATCGCCAAAGCTGCAATAGTTTTCCCGCTTCCCGTCGCCATTTTCAGAATACCCCTTCCCTTATTGCGAAACCAATTCTCAACCGCTTGCTGTTGATAATCTCGCAATTGCAGAGAAGAGGGAAACTCGGGAATGTCTCGGACAGAAGCATAATACTTTCCCTGACCCTCAGAAACGCGACGAGAGCGAGAAACAGCAGCATATTCATTTGCCAACCTCTCCCAGTCGATCGCGCCGATCTCATCCCATTCAACCTTCATCCCTCCTCTCCCAGCTATCAACTCTCAACTATCAACTATCAACTATTATTCCGCCATTTCTCCACTAAACTCGTTATAAGAACGTCTTTGTAGTTCGACGGAACTGGTTCGAGGTTCGAGATTAAAGAGTTCTCGCAAGACATCATCAAGTTCTTCATATTTAACCTGTCCCTTCCCATTCAAGCGAACCTGGTTTTCAGCATCAAAAATAAGAATTTGCGGGACGACCCCCTCGTAGTAATAACCCGGTTCATCCGGTTGATAAGAATCTTTAACAGGAATAGAATCGGCATTGATGGGGACAAACACGACAACTCGTCCGTAAAAATCCTTTAGATGAGAAATAACACTGGCAAAGCGCTTGCAATCGCGACTATCATCAATATAAAAAGCCAGGATAACCGGTTTGGGTAGACTAAGTGCGGCTTTGAAGGTTGAACTCGCTGGAACCAGAGAGCCGTCTCCGGCATAAAGTACAAAAATATTGCCATCATAGCGATCGCTCTCAACATCAGCGCGAACGGGAGATAGTACCAAAAAGAAACAGGTTAGCGCGATCGCCAGACCCAACAAACAGCGATGCAGCCAAACTTTCCCTCGCATTGTCCTAAACTCATCCAGATGAGAATGTATCATAAATTCAATTGACGCTTAATGTAAAATCCAAGGAACGGATCTGGAATTGAATCTCTCTTCATTTCAGCGATCGCATCTTCCTCAAATCCGTTTCCTTTTGATTTAATTACCCTTAGCACAGAAAGCGACCATAATTATATTTTGTCAATCCCAGCACCTGAATACTTAAGTCAAATTTGAGGGCAGAGATTTGCAGAGAGTGCGATATACTCTCTGCAAAAGCAGCCGAATAAATGTCAAGTAGCCAAACAATAGCTTATGCTTAATAATTTTGAACTCCGAAACTTTGGACCTATACATCAGCTTAAATGTGAAAGTGCAGGCAATATCAATTTAATTATTGGTGGAAATTCTACAGGTAAAACTATCTTACTTAAAGCACTTTATAGTTCAATGAAAACTATCGAGGAGTATAAGCGAGGGAATGAACCTCGAAAAACTTCTGAAATTCTTGCAGATAAACTCTATTGGACTTTTGAGACTACAAAAATCGGCGATCTTGTTAGGAAAGGAGCAGATGAACCTTTATCATTACAACTTGAGTTTGGTGAGCAACAATTTTCCTTTGAATTTGGAAAAGATACAGCCAAGAGTATACAAAATATAGAAAATAATATTTCTCCTAGAGAAAGCAATTCAATTTTTTTACCCCCTAAAGAAGTTCTCTCATTACATCACATTATTTTAGAATCTCGCGAGCAAGATAAAACATTTGGTTTTGATAATACATATCTCGATCTAGCACGAGCATTACGTCAATCTCCCAAAAAAGGTAAAAACTATAGACAGTTTGCTGATTCCAGACGACACTTACAAGAAATTTTAGATGGAAAAATTGAATACGATGAAAATTGGGGAAATTGGCAGTTTAAGAAAGGAAATCAAAAGTTTTCTATTGGTGTTACAGCCGAAGGTATCAAGAAAATCTCAATTCTTGATACATTGCTAGAAAATCGTTATCTCGATCGCGAGTCACTTGTTTTTATTGATGAACCAGAGGCTGCATTACATCCAAGTGCAATTGCAAAGTTTCTCGATATTATTGCCATATTAGCAGAGTGCGGAATTCAGTTCTTCATGGCAAGTCACTCTTATTTTGTTATTAAAAAACTATTTTTAATTGCACAGAAAGAAAAGAATTTATCCATTATGATAACTTCTGTGGATGGCGATCGCTGGACTACTGCAAATTTGCGAGAAGGTTTACCCAATAATCCAATTGTTGATGAGTCAATTCGGCTCTACGAAGAAGAAATTGAATTAGCATTACAATGAACATCGAACCTATTATCGAGTCTGGTATGAGCTTTGGTCCTTATCCAGAAGGGCGTTGTTTCCATATTGAGGAAAGTGAAACCTATCGGAATTTACGCAGCACATCAAGCATGAAAATGGTAGAGTTTTTGCTCTTACATTCTTCTACTCCACCGATAATATGGATTATTGAAGTTAAAAAGAGTTCGCCACGTCCTAAAATAAAGGAGAAAACAGACTCTAAAACAAATGAAAATGAGAAGTTTGACAATTTTATTGAAGAAATTCGAGACAAACTAATAAATGCGCTATCTCTATATGTTGCCATTTGCTTGCAGCGTCACTCAACAGAGAATGAATTACCGGAATCTTTCCAAAAACTCGATCTGAAAAAAGTTGATTTTCGGTTTATCTTGATAATTAATGGACATAAAACAGAATGGCTTCAGCCATTAAAAGATGCTCTCCATAAAGCACTTAAACCTACAATAGCTGCTTGGAATTTATCTCCTCTTTCTGTTTTAGTATTTAATGATGAGTTAGCGCAAAAACAGAAGGGATTGATGTGTAAAAAACAAGAATGAGAAAGAGTTATGATAACGCGATCGCACTGCAAAATCTTCTTTCGCTTTCTCTTCCTGTTCAATTTGTTGATAAGCTATTCCTCGTCGTGCTAAAGTTAAAGGATACTCTGACTTAATCTCCAAAGCGCGATCGCAGTATTGAATACACTCCTCATATTGCTCCAAACGAAAACAAGCAACACCGCACAAATACCACACCTCAGCATTATCCGGTGCTTCCTCGCAAGCTGCTTGGAATATCTCCAATGCGCCTTTATAGTCCCCCCGATCGCTGCGATCGCCTCCCTCAGCTAACCGAGTTTCTAAGTCTTCTGGTTCCATAATTCAGCTAAATTTACTCTGAGTTTCTCCTATTATGCCGTAAAATTTTTGTGAGTGGGAGAGGCGATCGCAATAACCCTTCTAGCGATATGTCATGCTGAAAACAACTATTATAGCCCGATCCGCCAGGGATTAAAAATCCCTGTCTCATACAAAAAATCCATTGAAATGGATTAGGGATATTGCGATATCGCTTTATCCTTCAAAATGGTCTTGACGACGACTAACCAAAACGACTCGTAACCTTACCCAAAATGCGATCGCGTTTCACAATACCAAACATTCGGCTATCGGTGCTTTCTTGAGAATTATCCCCTTGGAGAAAACAATCCCCATTGTCTAAAACTACCGTAACTCTTTTAATGATTTTCAACTGCGATCGCTGAGGATGTCTTGCAATAACAATATCGCCAACGCGAGGAAAAGCGTTTTCATAGGCCTTTAAATCGGTTACAACTTCATCACCGGGTTTTAATAATGGCAACATAGAGTTACCTGCAATGCGAAATCTTCCCCGTTTTCTCAATAGCAAGAGAAAGAATTCTCGAGGCGATCGCGCTAATTTTGGATGATTTACTGAAGACATAGAAAAGAAAAAAAGGCGATGAAATCAACGCCTCTATAACATAAATTAAAACTGAAAAAATTGGCGACAAAACCAATTAAGAAGGCTTCGCCAAGTACCAAGAAACGTCGCGTCCCTTGCTTTTCCAAAACATATCGTGAATCTTCTTGACCATTTCAACTAACTCTTTTGCATGAGTTTCGCTGACCTCTACCTTGCAAGAAGAACAAAGTTTTGTTGCTTTCCAGAAAGTATCGTGAAGATCGGGAAAATCTTGTAAATGAACGGGTTTGAAATAATCCGTCCAAAGCACTAATAATTCCTCCTTGGTTTTATGTGCTTGTTCTTCCTTAATCGCAACATACCGAGAGAAAGTATTGTTGTAAGCAATAACTGCATTTTTATCGTTGGGGTTGGGGAGGTCCAACGCAATCAGTTTTTGGGTCATTGATAGCACTGCTTCTGCTGTAATCCTTGAAGTAGAAGGATCGTAAACACCACAGGGACCATCGCAGTGCGCTTGCACTTCCTCTGCGGGAAACCAATTTTTGAGCTTGGAAATTAGAGTATTAAGCATGAGATTACTGTGTACTTGTTGATTTGAATCGCTTTGAGCAATGTTTCTAGATCGGGTTGGGTTCTTTGCTGCTGAAGCTAGATAACGCTAAGGTGACAGCCATTTATCCCCCCGTACCCCATCTAGCTTAGTGCTATTCGGGATGCGGTGCAAGATGGACTTAGGCGTTTACAATAGAGATTGGGTCTAAGGGCGTAAGTAAATCTGCTCATTAGACGAATTCGGAATCTTGATTCAATGCGATCGCCAAATCTATGAATGCAAAAGAACTAGCACAATACATCGAACAAACAAACGGAGAGTCCAAACCGTGGTTGCTGGTACAACTGCGCTTGAAAAAGTTACAGGAAAACCGCGATCGCATTTCTCCCACGGAATATATTTGCTGTCTTGAAGATATCCATCAAGACATGATGAATTTGGGTGAATGGTGGATTGGGAGAGAAAAAGAAGTATTTGAAGAAGGGCGATAAGTAATGGTTATATAATAACCATTACTTTGTTAATGCTTTATCTAATACTTTATTGATAAGTGATAAAATTAAGATGTCTGTAGAACTACAAAGCGAATTGAATGAAGCGGTTAATATGCGCCGCAATTTTGCCATTATTTCCCATCCGGATGCGGGAAAAACAACTTTGACTGAAAAGCTGTTACTCTATGGTGGAGCCATCCACGAAGCAGGATCGGTAAAGGCGCGAAGGGCGCAACGCAAGGTCACTTCCGACTGGATGGAAATGGAACAGCAACGGGGAATTTCTATCACCTCAACGGTTTTGCAGTTTGAGTACGACGGTTATCAAATCAATTTACTCGATACTCCAGGACACCAAGACTTTAGTGAAGATACTTATCGCACTCTAGCGGCGGCAGATAATGCAGTGATGCTGATTGATGCTGCTAAAGGCTTGGAACCGCAAACTCGCAAGCTATTTGAAGTTTGTAAAATGCGAGGATTGCCCATTTTCACCTTTACTAACAAAATGGATCGTCCTGGACGAGATCCCCTGGAATTATTGGACGAAATCGAGCAAGAATTAGGCTTGCAGACCTATGCGGTGAACTATCCGATCGGGATGGGCGATCGCTTTCGGGGGGTATTCGATCGCCGACAGCAGAAGATTCACTTATTCCAGCGTCGCGCTCACGGTAGCAAGACAGCAGAGGATACAATCTTCGAGATTGGCGATCGCCGACTGGAAGAATTACTCGACCCAGAACTTTATTCTGAACTTAAAGAAAATCTAGAAATTCTTGAGGAAATTGGTTCTGATTTTGATTTAGAAAAGATTCATGCAGGCAAATTAACCCCGGTCTTTTTTGGTAGTGCGATGACCAATTTTGGGGTGCAACTTTTCCTCGAAGCCTTTTTAGAATATGCCCTTAAACCCGAGGGAAGAAATTCTACTCGTGGCGCGATCGCCCCCACAAATCCTGATTTTAGTGGCTTTGTTTTTAAACTACAGGCAAATATGGATCCCAAGCACCGCGATCGGGTTGCTTTTATTCGAGTTTGTACGGGAAAATTTGAAAAAGATATGACCGTCAGCCATGCGAGAACGGGCAAAACGGTGCGTTTATCAAGACCGCAAAAACTATTCGCCCAAGGGCGAGAATCCCTCGATGTCGCTTATGCTGGAGATGTGATTGGATTGAATAATCCAGGGGTTTTTACCATTGGCGATACGATTTATCAGGGTAAGAAATTAGAATACGAAGGAATTCCTTGTTTCTCCCCAGAACTATTCGCGTATCTGAAAAATCCTAACCCTTCTAAATTCAAACAATTTAACAAAGGAATTCAAGAATTGCAGGAAGAAGGTGCAGTACAAATCATGTATTCTGCGGATGAATTTAAGCGCGATCCGATTTTAGCAGCCGTAGGGCAATTACAATTTGAAGTGGTGCAATTTCGCCTACAAAATGAATATAATGTAGAGACAAGGTTAGAACCTTTACCCTATAGTTTAGCGCGCTGGGTTGCTGGCGGTTGGGAAGCCTTGGAAAAAGCAGGACGGTTATTTAATACAATTACCGTAAAAGATAATTGGGAACGTCCAGTTTTACTGTTCAGAAATGAATGGAATATGCGCCAAATTATGGAGGATCATCCCGATTTAAAATTGAACTCTACTGCACCGGTTGGATCGGGTTTGCAACCAGATTAAATTCCCTACCATAACTTGTAAACTTTGTCAATTTTTCAATAATGAAATTAGGTCAATTTTTAAGAGAAACCGTCGGAATCAAGTTTCGACAAATTGATTTATATGCCTTGGATAAACTCGCAGGCCAACAAGTTTGCGAAATTCAGTTTTATGCCAATCTCAAAGAATCCTTTGGTCAAATAGAAGATAGGTCTTATACCTCTCCTTTTTTCTATCCTCTTGGATATTATGAAAGAGGAGAACTTGGTTTGCATTTACATCCATACTACTTAAAATGGGAAGATATAATTGTTGCTTGTAACGATCATAACGATATTTTTGATCGAGCATCGACATTAGCATATTTCTTATTTCGCCATCTCTTAAAATGGGAAAATATTTGTTATGAAGAAGAGGAAAACCCTCACAATGATGAAACATTAGTTGAAGCCACAAATATTGTTAATGCTGCCTTTGGAGAGAACTTTTATCAGATAGGCCGCTTTGGAAAGATGTATCCTGATGCCTTAGAACACTGCAAATTCGATCCCCCTACCAAAGTATCCTTGGTCACTGCCGCAAAATCAGTTTTAGTTAACTTAGGGTGGGGAAATGCGATCGATGCGGCTCGTCAATGTAATCTTGTCTTAGGTTGTCACCGTAACACAACAGGATATTTCGATCGCGACAAATTTTACGCATTATGTCGCACCCTACTCGCACAATATCCCGAACACTTTACCTCAGAAGCAAAGCAAGAATTAACGATCGATCGCAATAACAAAAATGCTTTAGCGACATGGTGTGTCGATCTCTACAAAGCCGGAAATAAAGAATGGACTCTGAAAGTATTACTCGATCTTTGTGAAACACACTGCTCGTATAATCATCCCATCGCACATCACATTATGGTAAAACTTTTGGGCGATACTCCCGTCGGACGCTGGGTGCAATATCGACAAATCGAGTTTAACTCAGAACGTCAGGAAAATTATGAAGATTGGGAAGAAACCCTATTTAAAATAGTATAGTGAAATGAACGTAATTTGCTATAATCATTGAACAAGCAGGATGCTTGTGCTACAAACTATATTTAAACCTAAGTAACCCAAAACTATCATGTTAACTTCACTGGATTTTCGTGGTTTATTAACACCGCGTTTCTTGCAAAACTTTTTCCCAATTCCCGCAACAAATTCTCTAATTTTAGAACAAAAATCTCCAGATTTTCTCCTACCCGATATTACGAACCAAAGTACAGTGCGACTGTCAGATTATCGCGGTAAAAAAACAATTATTGTTGCTTTCACCCGCATCTTTACCGATCGCCAATATTGTCCCCTTTGTTATCCTCACATTCAAGAGTTGAATGAAAACTACGAGAATTTCACCGAGAAAGGAGCAGAAATTTTTATGATAACCAGTACCGATCGCCGACAAAGCGAAAAAATTGTCAAGGATTTGGGATTAAAAATGCCTTTATTAAGTAATCCTAGTTGTGATGTATTTCAAACGTACCAAGTCGGCCAAGCTCTCGGCGCTCCTCTACCGGCTCAGTTTATCATCGATCGCCAGGGCGTTTTGCGCTACAAGCATTTATTTTCCTTTCTCAACCCCAATGCACCGGTCGAAAAACTATTAGAATTAACTGCAAATTGTTAGCTTCTGAAAATGCAATCAAAATTCTAACAATTTATCTCAAGACTCCTGCACAGGGCGATCGCCGCGATGATGGGTGCGATCGTACCCTTGAGGCTTAATCGCCTTAGCTTTGCCTTGCAACAAGCCAGAAACACCTTCCTGACCAATTTCCGGACGTATATCCGTCAAAGGTTGAGCGCGATCGATTAAATGTGGATCGTAATCTTCCGGTTCGTAATACGTGGTAATATAACCCTCGTAATTGCGAAGGACGACTTTATTCACCCCCTGGCTGATAAGATATTGAGGCATAACTGGAATTTTCCCACCTCCTCCAGGAGCATCGACAACATAAGTGGGAACAGCATAGCCACTTGTGTGTCCTCGTAAACCTTCCACGATTTCCATGCCTCGTGCAACAGTGGTACGAAAGTGACCCGCACCTTTTACTAAATCGCATTGGTAAATATAATAAGGACGGACGCGATTTTTCACTAACTTAAGTAAAAGTTCTTGTTGGATATCGAGGCGATCGTTAATTCCCGCTAAAAGAACGCTCTGATTTCCCAAGGGAATCCCCGCATCTGCTAATTTAGCCAAAGCTGCGCTTAATTCGGGGGTAATTTCCTTGGGATGATTGATATGGACGTTAATCCAGAGTGGATGATATTTCCGTAGCATATTACAAAACTCGTCTGTAATGCGTTGAGGGAGAAAGACAGGAACGCGGGTACCAATTCTGACAATTTCCAAATGCTCGATCTCTCGTAATCGCGAGAGAATATAATCAAGCAGAATCGGAGATAGAGTTAAAGGATCGCCACCACTCAGGAGAACATCTCGAATTTGAGGGGCTTGGCGAATATAATCGAGTTGTCGTTCGAGATCGTTTTTCTTAAAAGTTTGCTGAAAATCTCCCACCAAACGAGAGCGAGTGCAGTAGCGACAGTAACTCGCACAGTGGGTTGTCACCAACATCAAAACGCGATCGGGATAGCGATGAACCAAACCCGGAATGGGACTGTGTTCATCTTCAGCCAAGCTATCTTCCTGCATTCCCACAAAGTCAACGAGTTCGCGTCCCAAAGGAATCACTTGGCGGCGAATCGGACACAAGGGATCGTCAGGATCGATTAAACTGGCAAAATAGGGAGTAATATCAACGCGAAATTTATCTTTCGCTGTTAGCCCTTGAATTTCTTCAGGAGTTAAATTGATAATTTGCTCTAACTCTTCAACAGAGTTTAAACGGTTGTCTAATTGCCAATGCCAATCATCCCATTGTTTTGGAGGGACATTTGCCCAAGGTTTTAAAACTCGGGTTGAAGGTGACTGAGTTAAAGGTATCATTTTTGCTTTTGTGCTTTTGTAAAGAATTCCGAGATAATATTCAGATGGGATCGATAGGATAAGAGTTGCGATCGCCGCGATCGATCTTGTACGATTGTTCCACCTAGTTTTGTTTTTCTAGTTTAGCAATTCTTGCCAAAATTATCATCGTTCAAGAATATATTATGTCAAAAATTGTATCTATCCATTCCTATCGAGGTGGAACGGGAAAGTCAAATTCCACCGCTAATTTAGCAGCAACAGTTGCGAGTTATGGATACCGAGTCGGTGTTGTTGATACGGATATTCAATCTCCGGGAATTCACGTGCTATTTGGCTATGGAGACGGCGAACAATTAGAACCTTGCCTCAATCAATATCTTTGGGGAAAATGCA
>NZ_JAYGHV010000287.1:0-26857 GCF_034932145.1 Spirulina sp. 06S082
TTTGTTAATGTGATGTTGCTGCCCGCAAACAAACCACCATTAGCCTGACCAGCACTATTACCACTCACCGTACTGTTTGTTAATGTGATGGTGTTGATCGCATTCAAACCACCGCGAGTCAAACCAGCACTATTACCACTCACCGTACTGTTTGTTAAGGTGATGTTGTTCGCATTTAAACCACCAGTATTGCTAGCACTATTACCACTCACCGTACTGTTTGTTAATGTGATGGTGTCCGCATCCACACCGCCAGCAGTAGCAGCAGAATTACCCGAAACCGTGGAATTATTCAGTGTTACGGCTCCAGCGCTACGAATCCCGCCGCCAGCAGCAGTAGCAGCAGAATTGCCCGAAACCGTGGAATTATTCAGCGTCACGGCTCCAGTGCTATGAATCCCGCCGCCATTTCCTGCGAAACTCCCATTCTGAATGGTTATATTCTGAATCGTCACATTCGCCGCCGACGTATTGAATACCCGCGAATTTCCTCCCCCATCGACGACAATTTTGCTCCCTCCATCCAGGGTTAAATTATTCTGTCCCCAAGTTATCTCTCCATCTGTCCCCGATGCTGTCCCTGCAAGGGTAATCGTCCCACTCACCCCAAAGGTGATCATGTCACCTGCCGCTGCATCGGTTTGAATCCGCTGACGCAAGGAACCCGCACCCGTATTATTCAGATTCGTTACCGTCAGGGTTGCTAGTTTCCCATCCCATCCTGAAAGCGTCTCTGCCTCAAAAGGATTCCCTACTTCTATACTTCCCGTGCTGCTTTCTAAGACCCAATCACCGCCATAGTTGGCACTTCCCGTCGCATTGGTTGAAGCTGCTACATCTGCACCCGTTAAATGCGCTAAATCCCCAATTAAGGCTTGTCCCGCTTCTCCTAATGCCGTAAAACAACTGTAGAGCAAGATATCTGCCCCTTCATCGAGGGATTTTGCCCAAGTTGCCAACTGTCCGGCATAGTTGTTGATATTCTCATTTGTTACCCATGTTTTCCCTAACCAGAAGTTGCCTTCGTTTCCTTCTGCTGTTATTGCTATTCCGTCTAATTCTGTGTCTACTTCTTCGAGTTTCTCGCTTATCGCTGCAATTCCTTCTTCCTCGCGACCAATAATACTCGATATCGTCCCTGCTGCTGCACCATACAGCAAGTCTTCGGCATTATCGGCACGAGAATCAATAACGCTGAGTATATTGGTTCCTCCTGCTTCGGGAAAACGCACGACGGTGGTATCCCCTTGGATTAAACTTGAGTTGGTTGGAGTAACAACTCCTGCTGCCATGAGGTTAATATTTTCGGCAGTTACTTCTCCTGCTATGACTGTATCTCCTTCGTTAATGGCTGTATCGTTTCTGATTAACCGCACTGTGCCATCTGCTTCGATAATCACTTCATTAGCATGACCGATTTCACTGCCTCCGGTAATATAACGGGGGATATCTACTGCTCTGATTCCCATTAGATTTCCGGGTATATTAACGCTTCCTTCGACTGGGGCGGCATCCAGGACTAAGTTCACCACCATGCCTTCGTGAGAGAGTCGCACTTGATTTTTACCTGGAATAGCGGCGAGGGTGATGTTTCCCCCTTCCGTCTCGACAGTTCCTGTTGATATGATTCCCCCTCCTACCATCCAGAGACTTTCTCCTGGTTTGACGGCGAGGTTGGCTTCGTTGACGATCCAACTGGGGTTATTTTGGTCAAATATTAAACTTGTCGGGTTGCCAATTAAGGTGCTGTAGTTGTTGTTTCCGTAGGCATTGAAGTAAGCATCTCCAAAGCCGATTCTCGTGGCGGTTGTGGCTCCAAAACTGCCGGGTACGTCTAAACTTGCCCCTTGGGTGAAGACCCATCCGGAGGGGTTCATGAGGAATAGGTTAGAATTGCCTCCGGTGAGTTGGATTAGTCCTTGAATAATGCTGGGGTTTCCTCCCGTGACTCTTCCGACGATGTTGAGGATGTCGGGGTTGGAGAGGAAGTTGGCGATTTCTTGGGGGTTTAAGCCGAATTCTTGGAAGGAGTGGAATAAGTTGGCTCCGGCTTGAGTGCCGCCGTTAATGTTATAGGTGTTGCCGTTATAATTGATTATCGTTCCAGTGCCGTCGGGGGCTGCGGTGATGGATGTTTGCGCCTGGGCGGTGGGGGGTCTTGCTGCGATTAACCCACTTAGGAGCAGGAGAGATAGGAGTTTTGGCAGTTTGGGGGTTTTCATGATGGGAGACTGGGAAAGTTCCTTCATTGTAACCCCTGAAAATTCAATAGTCAATAGTCTTTTTCTTGTTCTTAAATATTCCTTTACAATTAACACAATTAACTCTTCGGGAGAGAATATTCTTTTTTAGTTGTCGCGATGAGTGTAATTAAAAAACCCTGTATCTCATATCTCACAGATTGACAATTGCTTCACTTTATTTTCCACTGATACCAAATCAGCTTTATTCAGGAGGTTTTCCCTATCTCCTGTAGCGACGTTGCATGCAACGTCGCTACAGGGTTTCTGGCGATCGCGTGAATAGGGTCTGTGGTAACTGGATTTGGTATGAAAGCCAAGTTTGGCGATAAAGATTTTAAACTGGGTTAGTTTCTACGATCGCCTTTTATTAAGCATCTGAAATGATTCCTTTTCTAGCAATATCTAGGGCTAAGTGATGAATTTCCTGCAAAGGTCGATCGCCTTCCCGTGCAACTTTAGCACAGTCTTCATATTCGGGTTGAATATTAATAATTTTATCTCCTTGACGAGCAATTTTCACTCGTATTATCCCGTAAGGAGTCGAAACTGCTTGAATTTCTCGCGCTAAAATGCGACGTTCTTGGAAACTGCGACGAATGCCTAAAGTTGTCGTTTCTCGAAAGAGAATATTCTCTAATAATGCAACCTGGGAAGGGTTACAAATGACCGTTAAAAGAATACCCATGCGAAACTTTTTCATGGCGATCGCCTGGGTAAACACATCCAAAGCCCCAGCCTGTAATAATTGTTCGCAAGTATAAGCAATACCTTGGGGATTCATATCATCGATCTGCGTTTCCAAAACCGCGATCGCCTCCAGATTAGCAACAGATTGAACCTCCCCCAACCAAATACGCAGAATATTAGGAATAGATAAATCCTTCGTCCCCGCACCCAACCCCACCCGAGACAATTGTAAGGGAGGAAAAGAGCCAAAACCAGTCACTAAAGTAACAGCTAATGCAGCCCCCGTCGGCGTAACCAACTCCATCGCAATACCATTATCATAAATTGGAACTTGTCCCATCTCCCATAACTTTAAAACCGCCGGCACAGGAACAGGTAAAATACCGTGAGCAGCCTTAATAGTACCTCCACCCGTGGGAAGTGCCGAACAATGTAGTTCGTCTATCCCCAACCAATCCAACCCCAAACAAGTCCCCACAATGTCTACAATGGCATCAGTAGCGCCAACTTCGTGAAAATGAACTTTTTCCGGTGCAATACCGTGAACCGCACCCTCAGCCTCCGCCAGGTTTTGAAAAACCTGTAAACTCCACTCTCGAACCCGTTTGGGTAGATTTGCGCCCTTAATTAAATGCTCAATTTCGGGAAGATGTCGGGCAGGAAAATGATGATGATGTTCCCCTTGCTCCGATAATAGATCGATGTGTGCCTTAATTGCCCGTTGTCCCCGACGTTGTACAGTTTCAACTCGTAGATCGAACTCAGCCCCGAGTCCCAACTTTGCCAACTGCGCGATCGCGTATTCTAGGGGCATCCCTAAATCAAATAACGCCCCCAGAAACATATCTCCGGCAATTCCCGTGGGACAATCTAAATAGGCAATTTTGGCCATGTTTGTATCGATCCTTAAAAATGGCTACTTTATACGATCTTCATCCGGATAACCCACAAAAACGACGAATAGAGACAATAGCAAGCGCCCTACATGATGGTGCAGTGATGCTTTACCCCACCGATACCGTCTATGCGATCGGTTGCGATCTCAACGCAAAATCCGCCGTCAAGCGAGTCCGACAAATCAAACAACTCTCTAATGATAAACCCCTTACCTTCCTTTGTTCCTCCCTTTCAAATATTGCTCGTTATGCCCTGGTTGAAGATCGAGCTTACCGCATTATGAAGCATTTGATTCCGGGACCGTACACTTTTCTACTCCCCGCAACCAAATTAGTTCCCCGCATCGTCATGAACCCCAAACGCAAGACGATCGGCATTCGAGTTCCCAATGATGTTATCTGTCATACTCTCTTAGAGACCTTGGAAAATCCGATTATTTCTACTTCGGCACATATTCCCGACGAAGACGGGGAATTTCCCACCATCGGAATTGAGCGATCGCGGCTTTTCGATGCCCTCGATCCTTTTGTAGATATTATCATCGATCGCGGTTCAGAATTGGGCTACCAAGTTTCTACCATTCTTGATTTTACTACCGAGAAACCTTTTATCCTGCGGAAGGGTCTGGAATGGGAAGTTGCTGAAGAATGGATCGATGTTTAATATGGATCGGTTCCTTCTACACAAGCAGCGATCGCCATTCCAGACGCAAGGCCGCATTTTCCCAACTGTCTGTTAAACCCGACTATAACTCAAAGGTAATTCGGTATTTTCAGAGAAAAGGAGAAATGCTCAAAGCTACAACTCAAAAGGATTTTAGAGATTTTCTCCCCCTTCTGTCATTTCTGGAGATTTCGGAGAAATGCGTAAACTTGGGGTTGTGACACAGAGAATCCTTGAACACCGAGTTGTAGTGCGTAGATTCAAAGTGTAAGCAACAAGGTAAAACACGCAAATAAAGCGTCATCCTTACCGCCTACACTTTTCTAATTTTTCGACGGGGCATTACCATGAACGCTAACACCTGCAATCTCATCAATCCTTCTTCTGTTGAAACCGCTACCCATCCGGAACAAAATTCATCTTCTCCTTTCTTTTTAGAAGAAGTTATTTTAAATGAACTCAAAACCCACATTGGCAGAATGCCGCGATCGGCACAGGCCTTGGCAAATCGCATCTCTACGGAAGTCCAACGGGTATGCGACAAAAGTACCCGCATTCAAAAGTCCGGTCAAATTCGCAGCCATCAACTCTATTTGGCACACCATCGCCTCAATAAGTGCTTAGACTACTACAAAGCCGGTTCCTCAAGGGGTCGGGTAGACCTCCACAGCACTCTCAGCACCATCGTTTATCGCCATATTGCCCCTGCTAAGGCACAATTAGGCTTTTCCGGTCGTTATAACTTAATTGAAGACTTTCTGCAAGATTTCTATGCAGAGTCTTTGAAAGCCTTTCGCCGGGAAAATGAAGTGGTGGAAAACTATCAGCCTCGCACTCAATTAGAATTGGCTGAATATATGTCCTTTACGGAACAATATGCCAAGCGTCGCATTTCTCTTCCTAATGGTTATTCCCAGCAATTGATTATTCTCAGGGCGCAAACTTTTGCCCGTCGTCAACCCAAAGAAACGGCGGTTGATATCGAACAAGCAACGGAGTTTTCTAAAGGGGAAGATGCGGAAAAAATGCAGCGATCGGCAGTAGTTCAACAAGTGCGATCGCAGATGGTTTCCAATAATCCAGATCCTTTAGAAAGAATCAAGCGCGATCGGGTGATTGCTTCTTTATTAGAGTACCTCAAAAATCAAGGACGCGAAGATTGTGCCGATTATTTGACACTAAAGATGCAAGATTTACCCGCATCAGAAATTGATGAAATCATGGGTTTATCTTCGCGAGAACGGGATTACCTGCAACAGCGATTCAAGTATCATGTAGAAAAGTTTGCGCGTATCTCTCATTGGGAACTCGTTCATCAATGGCTGGGTGCAGATTTAGAGCAACGTTTGGGCATGACAGAAACCCAATGGGATGAGTTTATCGGCAAACTCTCTCCTCAACAACTGCAAATTTTAGAACTACGACGAGAGGAAAAAAGCGATGAGGATATTCTACAAATCTTGAATTTGACTCCTAAGAAGTTACAAAAACGCTGGACAGAATTGTTAGAAATTGCCGCACAGGTCAGAAATAATGACAAAAATGATGACAAATAAAACAGTAAGGTGGGCAATGCCCACCCTACATTTAATGATGGTGATGTCCGTCGTGAGAATGAGTATGATGATGAGAACCTGTTGCTAATTGAGGATTAACAATCACTGCTTCTGCTGATAACAAAGCCTCAATTTGAGGATTCGCCCAATTAGCCGCCATTTTCAGAAATTCAGGGCGATCGTTAACACAAGGCATTCGCACATAGACAGTTTTTTGATTGTATTTGTTGAGACTTTCGATAATATGTTCGACATCCAAAATGGTTTCATGATTTTCCGTCACAAACCCAATTGGCATCATTACCATTGCAGTCGCACCCAAGTCAATTAAATTTTTAGCCGCGAGTTCAACATGGGGTTGAGTCCAATCAATTAAAGGGGTATCGTGGTTCAACCAACCGACAGAAATCAAAGGATATTTATAGATGAGTTTTTCGCGAACTTTGTCGTATAATGCTTCACTTTCCATAATTCCAGAGGTGAACCCTTTGGCTTTATGAGGACAGCCGTGATTCATTAAAACAATGCCAATTTGAGAGGGTAAATGAGCAGAAATCAAATCTTTTTGAATGCTCTCTTCAACCATGTGTGCTAAGAAATCGATATATTCTTCGCGATCGTAAAAAGAAGGAATATAGCGCGTTCCCTGTAACCAATAGTCTCCTTTATCTTTTAGCTGAGTTAGTGCTTTATTGACTTGTTCGACAGCAATTCCACTGGTAAAAATAGAATCGACAACGAGAAGAGGATAAATCAATAACTTATCAAATCCTTCTGCTTTAACTTCCGCTAAAACTTGTTCGGGAAGATAAGGGGCGCAAAAATTAAAGGCTTTGAAAACTTTAATGCGATCGCCCCAAGTTTTTTGTAATTCTTGTTCGATTCCCGATCGCTGTTCTTCAAAAATCTTGTTATGGGGAGAAATAAAATTACCATGTTGATGTCCCCACTCATGCAAATCGAACATGGCTAAGAGTTTAGCCAAAGGTGGATAAATCCAAGTCGGGACAGGAGCAAATTTTGCAGTTAACAGATTGAGTGCTTGTTCGTTATAGTTGGCAAAGTCTTCATAACTTTCAACTTCTCCATATCCCATTAATAAAACCGCGACGCGACTCTCTTTCTGAGTTTCTGAGGATATGTCTTGAATTCGGTCTGAGGTAGCAACCACGTCATCACTCCTATAATTGATCAAAAGTTAATACAGAAGGTTTGAACCCTGCGATCGCTAATATAACACTCATCCTAGAAAATGGGGGTAGGGGGGATTATAATCCTTCCTACGACGGGGTAGGGGTTTGGTCTCCAAACCCCTCATAATCAAATCTAGAGAATCTCCTTTCCAAATCGATACAACTTTTCCTTTTATCTCTTCATCCCACCAAGAAGTATTTGCACTCTGAGAAAATAAGGTTTCTCTATTTGCAATCCATGTTTTTTGTGGATCGAATAATGTCAACTCTGCTACCTCTCCCACAGCACAAGATAAAGGGGTTTGACCCAAACACATTTGTGGTGCAACGGTTAGGGCTTTATACAATTGTAACCCCGTCCAATTGCCTTTAATAACCAGATTCTCCCATAACAAAGGTAAGGCCAACTCCAAGCCGATCGCCCCCGAAGGTGCTTCTGCAAAAGATACGGTTTTTTCCTCGTAAGTGTAAGGAGAATGATCGATCGCGATCGCATCGATAACCCCTGCTTTTACCCCATCTGCCAAAGCAACGCGATCGCCAGGATTGCCCAAAGGTGGATCGAGGCGTAAACTGGGATCGTAATCTCCCACTGCTTCCGTATCCAACAGTAAATGCAGCCAAGTCGTACTTGCGGTTACGGGAAGCCCTCGCTGTTTTGCCTCCGCAATTAACTCCACCCCTCGTGCTGTAGAAACGCGCATAATATGCACGGGGGTTCTCACAATTGCTACTATTTCCAATAATGCTGCTAATGCTGCCGTTTCTGAGAACACCGGATCTCCAGATAAACCCGCTTGAATCGAGAATGAACCTTCTCGCATTGCCCCATTATCGCGCAATTGCGGGCTGGTAGGAGCGATCGCCATCGGTCGTCCCAAAGGTCCCCCATATTCCAGCAAACGACGTAAAACCCCCCAATGGGCGATCGCCTTCCCATCGCTAAACCCCACAACTCCCGCATCGGCTAATTCTGCTAACTCCACCATCTTTTCTCCTGCCAGATTTTGCGTGAGGGCTCCCCAAAACCGAAAGTGAGGAGCATAACTAGGGATTTTTTGCTGTAAAAAAGTGAGTCCCGCCGCATTATCTAGGGGTGGGACGGTGTTGGGAAGGAGATTTAAGCGAGTAAAACCGCCTGCGAGGGCGGCTTTTGAGAGAGAAGTGAGGGTTTCTCGTTCTTCATGTCCAGGATCGTTATTAGCACTGTAAAGATCCGTTAAACCTGGACTTAGAATTAAATTTTCACCGTTTTTTAAGGTTGTTTCTGGTGGAATATCGGCGATCTGTGCCTCTATTGCTGCAATTTTTCCGTCCTTCAACCAAACATCAGCAACGCGATCGCAATTGGCGATCGGATCTAATACCCTGACTTGTTGCAGTAGCAGATTGGTCCCATCTCCCTCAATTGATTCCGACATTTTCCCGATGTTTGATGTTAGCCGGGATCGATTGTACACGGCTTTGTCACAACTGACCAATCAAGGCGATCGCACTGAAATCGGGTGCATCTCAAAAATGTAAATCGACATTAGCCTTGGAAGCGATCGCATTTAAAACCAAATTAATTAAATTTTAATGCCCAATGCGCTTCAATAAATTCCGACCCAAAAATTCCGAGAAGGGGTTTGGGATTTGGCAAAATTGAGATGCACCCCTGAAATCGCTTTATAAAAATTTATAAAAATGACGAGTTAGGAAAAATGCTTCGATCTTGCTCAAAAAACTTTTTATGAACAATTTCTTTGAACATCTCAAAATCTGTCGGCCAAGTCTCAATGCGCTTTTGTAAATAAAGTGCTTTTTTCTCTTGATATTTGGGGGCGATCGCATAATTAAACCCCCCAGAAAATAATAAAGCGGAAATTGCTTCTCCTTCTGGTTGTTGCAGTTTCACTTCATTAATGGCAATGGTCAGAGGACAGCGTTTCAGTTGATAGCTTAAACTTAAAGATGCTTTCAAAGGGGCTTGTCCCATAGTTTGCCATCCTCCAGGGACAAGCAGGCGGTCAACAATGAACCGTCGCGCACTATCTTGGTCTTGGGTTTCCAGAAAACCGATGAGGATTTTGGGATTGATATTCACCCCTTGATAGTCCGCATGGGGCAATTTTGCCACATAACGACAAGCCGCTAAGGGAGCCTGTAATTCTTCGATCTTGCGATCGCCCATTGCTTCCAAAAAAGTAATATTGCGCGGTTGTGCCAGTACATTTACCCCATTGGTAAAAGACAGTTGCGCCATCGACGCATTGAGAACTGGCTGTCTCATCAGTTCCCAATCCGTAGCAATAATGCCGCTAAATTTGAGAAAATCCAAATTCAGCATTTGGGGGTTGAGATCGATCGCCGCGATCGCAATCCCAACCTCCTGCATTTCAATCGTTCGACCAAAAGAATTTGTATTCACCAATAACTATCAACCAATAACTATCAACTATCAACTATTAACTATCAACTAGCAACAGAAGCCGCAGAACGCCGCCGCCGTCGGGAAATTGTCCGAGTGGGCGAAGTGGTTGTTTCTGCTTGTTTTTCTGTTTCTGCTTGTTTTTCTGTTTCTGTTGTGTCTGCTTTCGGCGCAATCTTTTCCGGTTTAGGCAGAATCTTTTCGACGGATTTTTTCAGGGTTGGCGGTTTGGGGGCAGGAGCCACGGGTATTTCAATATGAGCAACCGGTTCGGGAGTCTGTAACAAGAACACCACCAAAGGACGACAGCGCAGTTCTCGCCGCGCTAACCGCTCTAAATGCCCTTCAATTTCCGTTTTTAAGCCAATCCAATCAATATCTGTTTTGCCTTCTTCAATCCTTCGCACAAACTCTTGACCTCGTTCGCTGAGGGTCTGTTCGATATTGCGGATGACCAAATGTTGCAACAGCAATTGCTCGATGTTTGCCGCGACTCCCCGTAGATGCACCTCTGGAGGGGCGATCAGTTTCAGTTCGCGATCGACGGCGGCGGCGACGGTGAGCACGCCATCTTCAGCCAATTGCTGGCGTTCTTTCATCACTTCGTCGTGAACAATGCCGGAACTATCCACTAATTTAATGCCGGAAGGCACTTGACCGCCAATTGCAATACTATCTGGGGTCAGTTCGACAATATCCCCATTATTGATAATGACAATATTTTCTTCAGGGATGCCCATGCTATGCCCTAATTTTGCGTGTTGCACCAGCATTCGGTGTTGACCGTGGACGGGGACAAAAAATTTCGGTTTGGTCAAGGCCAGCATTAGTTTGTGGTCTTCTTGAGAGCCGTGGCCGGAGACGTGAATGCCCTGGTGACGACCGTAAATGACTTTTGCCCCGCGCATCATCAGGCGATCGATGGTATCGGCGACTCCTAGGGTATTCCCTGGAATGGGGTTGGCGGAGAAAACGACGGTATCTCCTTTTTTAATGCGAACTTGACGGTGGGAATCATGGGAAATGCGCGTTAAGGCGGCGAGGGTCTCTCCTTGGGATCCGGTGGTCAAAATGAGGAGTTTGTCATCGGGCAAAGTCGATAATGCCCTTAAGGGCAAGAAAAGATCGTCGGGACACTTAATATAGCCAAGTTCTCGGGCGTGGGCGATCACATTCAACATCGATCGCCCAACAATAATGACTTTGCGATCGTGTTTTTGCGCCAATTGCAAAATGATATTAACCCGATGTACGGAGGAGGCAAAAGTAGTGATGAATAATCGTCCTGGGGTTTGGGCGACAATGCGATCCAAGTGGGGATAAACGGCTTGTTCCGAGGGGGTATGACCGGGGGTTTCGGCGTTGGTGGAATCGCTCAAAAGGCAGAGTACGCCTTTTTCTCCATGTTCTGCTAGTTTTTGCAGGTCGAAATGTTCGCCGTCTACGGGGGTGAAGTCAATTTTAAAATCCCCAGTATGAATAATTACTCCTAAAGGCGTATGAATGGCGACGGTAAAACTATCCGCCATAGAGTGGGTATTGCGAATATATTCCACTAGGAAATGTTTGCCGATGCGAACCATGTCTCGGGGTAAAACCTTGTGTAAGGTGGTGCGATCGCTAACACCCGCTTCGCTTAATTTGTCCCGCAATAAGGTCATGGCCAAGCGCGGTCCGTAAATGTCGGGAATATCAAATTGCTTGAGATGATAAGCAATGCCGCCAATATGATCTTCGTGGCCGTGGGTGACAATCATACCTTTAATTTTCTGGCGGTTCTCCTGCACGTAGGTCATATCCGGCAAGATAATATTAATTCCGTGCATTCCATCTGTGGGAAATCCCAATCCTGCATCCAGCAGAATCATTTCATCTTCGTATTCAAAAATGCAGGTATTTTTGCCAATTTCATGCAATCCTCCGAGAGGAATAATTTTCAGTTTTGCTTGTTTATTAGTCATGTTGTATTTGTTGTTGTTTTGTTGGTTTGCTGTTTTATAAAAGCCCTAATTCTTCTAATACTGCCTTCAATTTAGTTTCTACTTCAGCAGGAATTTCGCACAATGGCAGACGTACTCCCCCCACATCCCAACCCTGTAAATTTAATGCTGTTTTGATGGGGATAGGATTTGTGCTATAGAACAAGGCTTTAAAAAGGGGAAATAATTTCAAATGGATGGCGGTTGCAACTTGGAGTTCGCCATTTTCGCAGGCGGCGATCGCGTCTTGCAGGGCATTTCCGACAAGATGACTGGCAACGCTAACTACACCATTTCCTCCGACGGCTAACAGGGGAAGCGTTAAGGAATCATCTCCAGAATAGATGGCAAAATTGTTAGGGGTTGAAGCTCGGATTTGACTGGCTGCATCGAGACTGCCACTGGCTTCTTTTATCCCGATAATATTATCAATTTTTGCCAGTTCAATCACGGTTTCCGGTTCTAAATTACATCCGGTACGACTGGGAATATTATAGAGCATGAGGGGCAGATCGGCACAAGCCTCGGCGATCGCTTTAAAGTGTTGGTACAATCCGGCTTGGGGGGGGTTATTGTAGTAGGGAACGACTTGTAATGTTCCATCTACCCCCAATTTTGCGGCTTTTTGGGTTGCTACGATCGCGTCTTGGGTTGAATTTGAACCCGTGCCTGCTAAGACTTTGCCGCCGCGATCGGCGATCGCCATTTTAACTTCTTGAAAGAGTTGATATTCCTCTTCTCTGGTTAAGGTCGGAGATTCTCCTGTCGTTCCGCAAAGTAAAATCGTATCAGAACCATTTTCAACCAAATAAGATGCCAGTTTCTGTGCGGTTTCATAATTGATACTACCATCTGTTTTAAATGGCGTAATCATTGCCGTAACCACTCGACCAAAGCCTATCTCTACCACACTGCTTATTACTCCTTAAGTTTGTGATTTTAAGTTTGTGATTTATTGATTATCGGTTTACACGGAAACAGCTATTCTTTGAGGCTTTAAACAATTCTTTTCGACCAATAATTCGGCAATTTGGATGGCGTTTAAGGCTGCTCCTTTCCGAATTTGATCGCCACTCAACCATAATTCTAAACAATTTGGATGAGAAATATCTTGGCGAATGCGTCCCACGAAAACATCATCTTGTCCCGATGCTTCTATGGGCATGGGAAAATAATTTTTTTGCCAATCTTCGACTAAACGAACCCCTGGTGTAGCTGACAAAATTTCTCTGGCTTTTTGGACGGGAAAGGGCGCATTAAATTCTAAATTAATCGCTTCTGAATGGGCGCGGAGAACGGGGACGCGGATGCAAGTTGCGCTTACCCTTAATTGAGGGGCATTGAAGATCTTGCGGGTTTCGTTCACCATTTTCATTTCCTCCTGACAATACCCATTTTCGCCTAAAGGGGAATTATGAGGAAAAAGATTAAACGCGAGAGGATAAGGGAGAATTTCAGCTTGGGGTTCTTTCCCCTCTAAAATTGCCCGAGATTGGATTTTAACCTCTTCCATTGCCCTTGCTCCCGCACCGCTTGCAGACTGATAAGTGGCCACAATAATGCGATCGATCGGTTGGATGCGGTGCAGGGGATACACCGCCATGCCCATGAGAATCGTCGTACAGTTAGGGTTGGCAATAATTCCTTGATGTTGGCTTGCCGCTTCTGGGTTAATTTCTGGGACGATGAGGGGAACATCGGGATCCATACGAAAAGCACTAGAATTGTCAATCGTGACAGCCCCTGCTTTAACCGCTACCTCTGCCCATTTTTTTGAGGTTGAGCCTCCCGCCGAAGCTAAAACTAAGTCTATACCTTGGAAAGATTTCTCTTCAACGGGTTCAACCGTTAAACTTTCTCCGCCAAAGGAAATTTTCCTTCCTGCCGATCGCGGGGATGCCAACAACTTGAGGGACGCAACGGGAAATTGGCGTTCTTGTAGGAGTGCGATTAATTCCGTTCCTACGGCTCCTGTCGCCCCCAAAATTGCTACGCGAACTTTTTTCTCAGACAATGTATTGATGCCTCCATTTTTCTAAAAATAAGTCAATCCAGTTCTCAAACCGAACTTTAGTTTGAAAATTATCCTGAAAACCATAGGTTGGTTACTTTCTATAAAGTATTGATTTTGCAAAAAATATCAGCTTTTTTAGGTATTTTCCAGCGTTCAAGACGTTTTTAGCATATTTTGACCTCCATTGTAGCATCAAAAAAGTTTTTGCTGGATTATCTTTCTCGATCGCCCGACGCGGTTTCCCTCAAAAAATCTCTGCATCGAGACTGATAACTTTTTTCAGTAAATATAACAAATATTGAGATTGCGTCAAGACTAGACCCAAATATATTATTATCGTATAGGTTAGCCAGAGAAAGCAACTAAGATAGATAACTTGTTCAGAAAGCGAGCGCTCGATGAAAATTATTGCCAAGTCCAAACGTCCCGCCAGTCAGATTGCCCTAGAACTCGAAATTCCCCCCGAAACGTCCAAACAGGCTTACGAACAGGTCGTCCGCGATCTCTCTCGCAAAGTAAAAATACCGGGATTTCGTCCGGGGAAAGTCCCGCGTCAAATCTTAGTTCAGCGTTTGGGATCGAAAAATATCAAGGCCGAAGCCCTAGAGAAAATCGTGCAAGAGAGCGTCCAAAGCGCGATCGACCAAGAATCCATCGCAGTTTTAGGAAACTATCAGATCGAACCCACTTTTGAAGAACTGGTGGGTAACTACAAACCCGGCGATGCTTTAACCTTTTTAGCGTCAATGGATGTCCCCCCAGAAGTCAAGCTGGGGGATTATCAAGCCCTAGAGGTTAAAGCCGAAGAGGTCAAATACGAACCCAGCCAACTTGATGAATTCTTAGACCAACAGCGATCGCGCTTGGCCACCCTCGTCCCGATCGAAGATCGCCCTGCAAAAATGGGAGATACAGTAGTCGTTGACTATGCCGGACGCTTGAGCGCCAATGAAGAAGGAGAAGAAGAAGCCATTTCGGGAGCCGAGGCGAAGGATTTTCAACTCGAGTTGGAGTCTGGGAAATTTATCGAAGATTTGATCGCCGGAATTGGGGGAATGGAGATTGGGGAAACTAAAGAAATTCCCGTGAAATTCCCTGAAGACTACGCCCGAGAAGACTTAGCCGGTCAAGAAGCCATCTTTAATGTCACCTTACATGAAATTAAAGAAAAAGAACTGCCGGAACTCGATGATGAACTCGCAGAAGAAATTAGCGACTTTGAAACCTTAGCTGAACTTCGAGAGCATTTAGAATCTCAATATCAAGAAAAAGCGGAAAACGAAACTAAGGGCAATATTGAAACAGCCCTTACCAAAGCTCTCGTGGCAATTGCCGAAGTCGATCTTCCAGAAACCCTCGTCAGTCAAGAAAGTGAAACTTTGGTCAAGCAGAGTTTGATGGAAATGGAACGCTACGGTTTGGATGTCAACCAGTTTTTCACTTCCGATCGCCTACCGCAATTAAAAGAAGCAGCGCGACCCGAGGCCATGGAAAATCTTAAATCTTCCTTGTCTTTAGCAGAAGTAGCCAAACTAGAAAAATTAGAGGTTGATAAGGAAGAACTAGAAAAACGAGTGGCAGAATTGGTAGAACAATTAAGCGATCGCCAACTAGACATGGATCGCGTGCGAGAATTCGTCACCGACGATCTGCGTCAAGAAGTTGCCCTCGACTGGTTGCGAGAAAAAGCGACTGTTGAACTCGTCCCAGAAGGGACCCTCAAAGCCGAGGAAGAGGAAGCAGAAGCCCCAGAACCAGACTCAGAGACAGAAGTAGAACCCGCTATCGAAGTTGAGGCAGAAACAGTCCCCGACGAAAGCGAATAAAGCAGAAATTCCGGACAGGATGTAAAGTTCTGTCCGGAATTTCTTTTAAAAAAGCGATAACCCTTACCCTATCGGCATTTCCCACAACAAATAATGAACAAATAACCCATAACTTTTACCCAATTGCACGACAGACTTGAAAGACTTGCGGCATAATAGTCACAATAAGACAAACGGAAAACCAAGCCTAAAACTTTGTACCCTTATATTAAATTCAAAACTAAACGGACGTAATGATTGAATCGCGATCGCCAGATCTTTCACCCTACAGTTCTCAAACCCATTCCTATTCCTCCACCCATAACTCGGCAGACTCCCCCGAAGCCGTGATCCCAATGGTTGTGGAACAATCAGGAATGGGCGAACGCGCCTTTGATATTTACTCCAGATTATTACGAGAACGGATCGTTTTCTTAGGCAGTCAAGTCAATGATACCGTTGCCGACTCTGTTGTTGCCCAATTGCTCTTTTTAGATGCAGAAGACCCAGAAAAAGATATTCAACTCTACATTAATTCTCCTGGGGGTTCGGTTTATGCGGGCATGGCAATTTATGACACCATGCAGCAAATTCGCCCGGATGTGGCAACGATTTGCTACGGTTTAGCCGCCAGCATGGGAGCATTTCTCTTGTCTGGGGGCAAAAAAGGCAAACGCATGGCCTTACCGAGTTCCCGAGTTATGATTCACCAACCCCTCGGAGGAGCCCAAGGCCAGGCGATCGATATTGAAATTCAAGCGAGAGAAATTCTCTACATCAAAGAACAACTGAACGAACTCCTTGCCAGTCATACCGGGCAACCCCTCGATAAAATTGCTGCCGATACCGAACGTGACTTCTTTATGTCCTCTCGCGAGGCTCGAGACTATGGATTAATCGATCGCGTCATCACTAAACCCGGACTGTCCCTAGTTGAAATTCCTGCTACCGCCCTAACTTATTAAATACGAGGTCAATATGCCTAAATATGACTCCCATTTAAAATGCTCTTTCTGTGGTAAATCCCAAGCACAAGTCCGAAAGCTAATCGCAGGGCCAGGGGTATACATTTGCGATGAATGCGTCGAACTCTGTAACGAAATTTTAGATGAGGAGTTAATCGATTCATCGAGTCCCGCCCCACAACCGGTTTCCCGTCCGGAAGAGCATCCCCAAAAACAGCGCCGCACTCCCGCAGAGCGAATTAGTTTCAATCAAATCCCCAAACCGACGGAAATCAAGAAATATCTTGACGAACACGTGATCGGCCAAGATGAAGCCAAAAAAGTGCTTTCTGTGGCAGTTTATAACCATTACAAGCGCCTCAGTTTTGTCCAAGCGAAAAACAATAATGCCGGTAAGGAAGGGGTAGAAGAGACAGTAGAACTGCAAAAATCTAATATTCTCCTGATTGGTCCGACGGGTTCAGGGAAAACTCTGCTGGCTCAAACTCTGGCTAAAATTTTAGATGTTCCTTTTGCTGTAGCTGATGCGACAACCCTGACGGAAGCCGGTTATGTGGGGGAAGATGTGGAAAATATTCTGCTGCGTCTCTTACAAGTGGCGGATCTGGATGTCGAGGAGGCACAGAGAGGCATTATCTATATTGACGAAATCGACAAAATTGCCCGTAAAAGCGAAAATCCTTCCATTACCCGCGATGTCTCTGGGGAAGGGGTACAGCAAGCCCTTTTGAAGATGCTGGAAGGGACAATTTCCAATGTTCCTCCCCAAGGCGGACGCAAGCACCCCTATCAAGATTGTATTCAAATCGATACCAGCAATATTCTCTTTATTTGCGGTGGGGCATTTGTCGGGCTGGATAAGGTGATTGAGCGTCGAACTGGGAAAAAATCGATGGGCTTTATTCAGCCAGGAGAAGCTAAACCTTCTAAGGAACAGCGCACGGCGGATGTCCTACAATCCTTGGAACCGGAGGATTTAGTCAAGTTTGGTTTAATTCCTGAATTTATCGGTCGGATGCCTGTAGCAGCAGTGCTACATCCCTTGGATGAAGAAGCCTTGATGGAAATTCTCACTCAGCCTCGCAATGCGTTAGTGAAGCAATATCAAAAGCTATTGTGGATGGACAACGTACAGTTAGAGTTTCGCGCCGAGGCTGTGCGGGCGATCGCCAAAGAAGCCTATCGACGCAAAACTGGAGCCAGGGCGCTGCGAGGGATTATTGAGGAACTCATGCTTGAGGTAATGTACGAGTTACCGTCTCGCAAGGATTTGCGCCGTTGTGCGATTACAAAGGAAATGGTGGAAAAACGTTCTACCGCCGAACTTTTAGTTCATCCTTCTACGCTCTTGAAGCCAGAATCAGCATAAATGAAAGCGGAAGGAGAAAAAATTAATGTTCGAGGAGTCGAACATTATTATCAATGGGTACGCAAAAACAGGGAAGGGTTGTCAAAACCCGTTCTCGTGTTTATGCACGGTTGGGGAGGTTCGGCAAAATATTGGCAGGATGTGGCGAACATTCTTTGCGAATATTTTGATTGTTTGCTCTATGATTTTCGCGGATTTGGGCGTTCTACTTTATCCAGTTCTACTTTAGCGGGGCGATCGCCATCTTTAGGTTACGAACTGGAAGAATATGCAGAAGATTTAGTTATTTTGTTGGCTCAATTAGGCGTTGAGAAATTCACCCTCATGGCTCATTCTTTTGGTGCCTCCATCGCCACATTATTTGCCTGTCGCTATCCCCAACGCATTGAAAAACTGATTCTGACTTGTAGCGGTATTTTTACTTACAACAAAATTACCTTTCCTGCTTTTCATGTGGCTGGGACTCTCGTGGTTAAGCTCAGATATCAGTGGTTTATGAGCGTGCCTTTTGCTGGGCGCTTATTTATGATTCGCTTTTTACATCGTCCTTTAAGCGATCGCCTCAATCGGATGTTTTTAGAAGATTATTTACAAGCCGATCGCGAAACAGCGACAGAAACCATTAAAACCGCCGTCAGCAAAAAAGCCGCCACAGAAATGCCCCAAGCCTTCGCCAGTTTACAGATGCCAACATTGTTGATTGCCGGAGGAAAAGACCAAATCATTCCACCTAAATTAGGGAAAAGTGCGGCGGCACTGAATCCCAAAATTGAGTATCGAGAAATTCCCAAAACGGGTCATTTTCCCATGTTGGAAGATCCGGCAACCTATCTGAGGCAAGTTCGACAATTTCTAGAGATTGATTAGAGATTGGTTAGAAATTAATTAAAAATTGTAAAGAATCACAATATTTCTTATAATTTGTTTACCTATAACAAACACAGTTAATTAATATTGCCAATGCACAATTCCTTAATCAAGCGTCTGTTTATCTCCTTCGTAGCTTGTTTTGCCGCCTTTTCAGTTTGGTTCGTTGCGCCCAATGCCAGTGCGGTAAATAATCCCGAACTTCTTCCCGATAGTCAAACTCCCATTGTCGATTTAGCCAATCTTATACCCTCGCTTCAAGAAGAAACCTTAAAGGATAGCTTTAACCAA
The DNA here is from genome assembly GCF_034932145.1 of Spirulina sp. 06S082. Taxonomy (NCBI): domain Bacteria; kingdom Bacillati; phylum Cyanobacteriota; class Cyanophyceae; order Spirulinales; family Spirulinaceae; genus Spirulina; species Spirulina sp. 06S082. The sequence continues at coordinate 18,940 of NZ_JAYGHV010000287.1, forward strand.
TTTGAACAAGAGACTGGGTGGAAACTACGCATCCTCACGCAAAACGATCGCTCTCCCGGTCGTGCGGTTAAAAAGTATTGGGGACTTGATGAGCGCAGCATACTCCTCGTAGCCGACCCGCGAGGGGGCAATCTGTTAGCTTTCAGTGTTGGCGATGACGTTTATGAGTTTTTGCCGCGAACCTTTTGGGTTGAGTTACAAACACGATTCGGCAATCTCTACTATATTCGCGACAATGGGGAAACGAGTTCCATTGTCAATACCATGGAAACTGTTGCGACCTGTTTACAAAAAGGTGGCTGCGGTGTTGTCCCTGGATTGCCGAGGGAACAATGGATTTTTACCCTCATTACTTCTCTCCTCGGCGGTCTGATCTGCGGTTTTGCTGCTATTCCTCGCAAAGAGGGGCAAGTTTTTGCTTGGCAGTGGGCTTTGATTTTCTCGCCTTTGTGGGGAATCTTGTTTTTAGCCTTCGGCATTGGACCTGTGGTTACTCGAACTTCAGACTGGTTGCCTTTATTTCGTAATGTCATCGGTTTTGCTTTAGGTGTTACTGTGGCCTATCTCTCTCCAATGCTCAACTCATCAACGATGTCTGAAACCTAATGCAGGAAAATGAAGGATGAAGGATGAATTTTTATCCTTCTCCTCTTATCCCATCTTTTTGTAAAGAAAAGTAAAAATATTTTTACTTTTTGTTAAAATCAGTAGATTTAATAGTGATTTAGTGCATTAAGTTGTAGCTTTTCTTGCCTTTCTGAAACTCTTGTCCTAGCGCTCAAATAATTTGGTAAGAATTGATAAGATTATTAGAGCGAAAGACCCCAACTCCATTATTATTGAGATTAAGCTTTGTAAAAATTCGATTAAGATTACGGAGGTTTTAACTTGGCTATTCCTCTAATTAACTATGCTCCAAAGTCCCAAAACGGACGAGTTGAAGGTTATGATGTGGCGGGTGATGAGAAGCCCAAAATTTTCTCTTCAGAAAACGTCCTATCTCCTGGAGATATGGGGGATCTGATTGAAGCGGCTTATCGCCAGATTTTTTTCCATGCGTTTAAGTGCGATCGCCAAACTTTTTTAGAATCCCAGCTTCGTTGCGGTCAAATCACCGTGCGAGAATTCATTCGGGGTTTGTTGCTTTCCGATACCTATCGGCGGAGTTTTTATGACCTCAACAGCAACTATCGCTTTGTGGAACAGACCGTCCAGAGGGTTTTAGGCCGGGATGTTTACAGCGAACGCGAGAAAATTGCTTGGTCGATTTTAGTTGCGACTAAAGGTCCTCAAGGATTCATCGATGAATTGCTCGATAGCGATGAATACGTTGAAAATTTTGGTGATGATACCGTTCCCTATCAGCGTCGGCGAATTCTGGCCGGACGGGAGACGGGAGAAATACCCTTTAATATTCAATCTCCTCGCTATGGTGCCTACTATCGTTCGATTCTAGGTTTCCCTCAAATCGTTTGGCAAACCACGGTACGGAGCTATACTCCGCAGGATCGGAAGCCCAAAGCTGGCGATCCCGCACTTTACATGAATCTTGCTCGCGGCCTCAGCAATGCGAAAGGAGTCGCTTCGGCTCGGGTTGCTACTGCAAGTATCAATATGGGTTCTGTTCCCTATCGCAAGTTTAACGGTCCGATCGGCCCTACTCCTAGCGCCCCTCGCGAAACCGCTAACGTCTAAATTGCGTTTGTTTGCTTATAACGGGTTAATACTCGGTGACTAAAATTGGGGAAGTTATTAATTGGCAAAATTATTTTGGCGATCGCCAAGGTTATTCTGTGGATTGATGACTTCCCTAAATTTTTTGGGATTCAGAAAGATGAGATTCTTGAGTGAAAGAAGCAACCAAAGAAGCCGACGCGATCGCCGAGGTAATTGCTCTGAGAATGCGCTTCCCCAAGGAAACCGGAATATAGCCTCTTGTATTTGCTTCCTCTATTTCTTGAGCCGTCCAGCCCCCTTCGGGACCGGTTAAGAGTGCAATTTCTCTTCTCTTTCCCTCTTGCAAACAGGATAATAAGGAAGCATTTTCCCCTCGCGCGACGCAAATATATTTTTCCGAACAGTGTACGGTTTGTAAAGATATCTGAAAAGATTGAGGCTCGAGAATTGTTGGCACGATCGCCCGTTCCGACTGTTCTGCGGCTTCTGTGGCGATTCTGCGCCATCGTGCCAACTTTTGCATACTCGGACGCAACAGGACGCGATCGCTAATAACAGGAACAAATGTGCTGACTCCTAACTCGGTACAACACCGAACAATTTCCTCAAATCCATTCCCTTTCGGTAATGCCACCATTAGGGTCAATTCTAGCGGTAATTCGCTTTGTAGGGATAACGGTTCGATCGCGATCGCGCCTTCATTTTCCAAAGCTGCGATCCAGGCTTTGCCTCGACCATCCATAGCAATAAAGCGATCGCCATTTCCCAATCGCAATACCCGTAGTAAATAGTGTTTTTGTTCTGAGGTAAGAACAATCAGATTGTCTTGTTGCTGTTGCGGGGCGATCGTTAATCGTTGGAGTTGAGAGGACATTTTGGTTGAGTAACGAGTCACAATAGTTTCAAGAGGGTTTTAAACCGTCATTTCTTCCACGGGGAAACGTCTCATGGAATGTAGTGCCTGTTTCGCATTGCGTTTTAATTCTTCAGATAATCCAGGAACATGAGGGATTTGTGAGAGAATATCCATTGTTCGCCGCAATATCCTCACTAAATCTCCTTCATCTAAATTAGTTTGGGCGCACATTTCATCCCACTCGACTCCTAATGTCCATTGTTCGACAATGCCAATCAAGTCTAATATCTCTTCTTCTAACCAAACGGGCAAGCTCACTTTATGATGATATTGACATTTAATTAATTCTTTCCGCAAAGGAGAAAGTTGCTTGAGAGCAATTAAACTTTCTTGGGGAGGCAGATAAGCTGTTCCCGTATCCGGGCGAGGGGATTCGGAGATTAGCGCATAAGCTGCCGCCGCTAAATCTTGGGGACGTAATCGATCCAACTGACCAGACATCATTGCTAAACCCAACCATAACTCATTATCTCCGCGAATTGCCGCCGCCGCCTTGCCCAGCTCCGTCGGTTCATATCCATCTAGTGCTTGAAATTCTCGTAGGACTTTGACTAAATTCATAAACTCCCGCCAGTGGTGAGTTTGATAGTCCTTATATTTTTCTTGCCGATCGCGCAGTTGCGATCGCAATTCCAAACGATATTTATTGCGTTTGAGCAGTTTTCCAGGTTTTCCCCACTGCATGAGGGGATGATTTTGGAGTTGTTCGCCGACGGCTTCGAGTCGCTGGCGCTGTTCGTAAACTTCTGGGGTTTCTAGGGCGGCGATCGCATTATTGGGAATGCAGCGAGCAACTTCCGCACTAATTGCATCTCCTTTAAAAGATTGTCCTAATTTAATCGTCAAAGTATCGGGAGGAACTAATGTATCGATAAGAGAAAGAGATAAAGAAGCTGGATCGATGGTAATAATATCGGCAGTGGCTACCACATACCAACGATTATCCTCTCCCAAACAGACGAAATAAGGGGCTTGACCGCTTCCGGGGGTTTGGGCAAAGACGATGGCGGCAATGGGGGTCGCGACTTTAATATGCTTGCCCTTTAGATAGACCACTCGCCCACTCGATATATCGTTCAGGGCGCGGGCAATTTCTTTATGATGGCTGTATTCTGCTTGTTCTTGCAGGGTTTTCAATAAGCGCCGTTCTTCTCGCTGGTGTTGTTTGAGTTTCTCGTAATGGGCGAATTGCTTGTCATTAATCGGGGCAAGTTCAATATCCAGTCTGGCTAATTCCGTGGTTAGAGAGGCGATCGCCTCTTTTTCTGGTTCGAGGGCGAGGGTGGCAATATATTGAGCAAAACTGCGTTCGAGAAGTTCTTTCACTTCTTCAATCCGATGAGTTTGCAGTAAATTCAACACCATACCATAAGTAGGAGTAAACTGACTCACTAGAGGGTCTGGAGGTTTCAACGCCAAAGTTGCAGCATCTTTGGGTCCCTCAAAGCGCGTTTGTATCGTAACCACGTAGCCCTTTTCGTCCATACCCCGCCGTCCTGCCCGTCCTGCCATTTGCAGGAATTCAGAAGCCGTCAGGAGACGATGACCGCGATCGCTGCGTTTGGAAATGGCGGAAATCACTGTAGTGCGGGCGGGCATATTAATTCCGGCGGCCAGAGTTTCCGTAGCAAACACGACTTTAATTAACCCGGCTTGAAACAATTCTTCCACAAACCCTTTCCAAGCGGGCAGAATTCCCGCATGATGGGCAGCAATACCGCGATGCAAGGGTTCCACCTGTCCGCTACGGGCGGCACTGGGATTCCAAGCCAAAAACTCCTCAATACGTTGTTTTAACTCCCTCGCCTCCCCTGGATTAACAAGATTGAATCCAGGCAATTGTTCTGCGGCATTATCGCATCCCCGACGGCTAAAAATAAAGTAGATCGCCGGTAACATATCTTTCTGTTCCAGTTGCTTCACCACTTGGATAATGGGAGGGCAATCTTCTTTTCTCAAGCGCTGTTTGGGGTTGCGCCGTCCTTGGGGTAATAAGCGACGATTGACGGCATCTTGTTTCTCATTTAAGAGAGGAAAAAGACCTTTGATGGTACTAAAATTAAATTCAAGAGGGATAGGGCGAAAAGTGGAGTGAATGAGGACGGTTTCGCCATGAACCTGCGCGATCCAATCGGTGAGTTGGTCGGCATTGGCAACTGTAGCAGAGAGGGCGGCTATTTGTACTTGGGGCGGACAGTAAATAATCGATTCTTCCCAGACAGTCCCGCGTTGACTATCATTCATATAGTGACATTCATCGAGAATTACAGCTTCTACATCCTTGAGGGAAGTTCCCACTTGTCCGATGTGAGTCCCGTAAAGCATATTCCGGAAAATCTCTGTGGTCATCACTACCACCGTTGCTTCTCGGTTGTAGGAAGCATCCCCGGTGAGTAGCCCGACATTATCTTCGCCGAATTGTTGGCGAAAATCGCGGAATTTTTGATTGGATAGGGCTTTGAGAGGGGTTGTATAAAAGACTCGTTTACCTCGACTCAGGGCGCGATAAATGGCATATTCTCCAATGAGGGTTTTTCCCGATCCCGTGGGAACGCAGACGACAACGGATTTGCCCGAGTCGAGGGCGGCGATCGCCTGCTGTTGAAAGCGATCGAGTTTAAAGGGAAAGAGTTTTTCTAACTCGAGGGAGGGTTTTGAAGTAGAAATTTTACTAACTGGCTCGTTCATATAAATTGGGAAATTTCCCGTTTCCTCTATTCTAAAGCCTTAATGGGAATGGCGATCGCAGATTCCTCCAAAAAATCATTAATTATTATAAGCAAATTAACATTAACTGAAGTTCTCGTACTTCCCCTGAAAAGTTAATTTTAGCTTCACTCCATAATTGCCGATCGCTCCTTAAAGTCTTAAGATTGCAAAGAAATCCCGCAAACTTTCAAGAAAAGATTGGCAATGGAGTTAAAAATCGGCTGGTTGTATCCCAAACTAATGAGTACCTATGGCGATCGCGGTAACGTGATTTGCTTGCAACAGCGCTGTCAGTGGCGAGGTATTGATGCGGCGATCGTTCCCCTCGATCGCCAAAGCGAGGCCAGTCAATTCGATCTCGTTGATATTATTGTCGGCGGTGGGGCGCAAGATCGCCAGCAAGAAATTGTTATGCGGGACTTACAAGGGGCAAAGGCAGAGAAATTTCGCGGCAAAATTGACGCAGGCACCCCAGGAGTATTTACCTGCGGTTCCCCGCAACTTTTGGGCAAATATTACGAACCTGCCCTCGGGCAACGCATCGACGGGTTGGGGGTTTTCGATCTCGTTACCAAGCATCCTGGGATTGATGCACCCCGTTGTATTGGCAACGTAGTGCTAGAGATTACAGCTTCTCCTCTTGCGGAAGAGTTGCGGGAAATGTTGGGGGCAACTCCCATCGCTATTGGCTTTGAAAACCACGGAGGGCGAACTTATTTGGGCAATGTTTCCCCTTTGGGCAAGGTGATTAAAGGTTATGGCAATAACGGCGAAGATGGTTGGGAAGGGGCATTTTACGGCAATGCGATCGCCACCTATTCCCACGGTCCCTTGTTGCCGAAAAATTCCTTTATTGCCGACTGGCTAATTCAAACCGCCTTGCGTCACAAGTATCAGGAGGAAATTGCTTTAAGCAAACTTGACGACTCTCTTGCCTTGCAAGCAAGAAAGGCAATGTTTGAACGTCTCGATTGTGCCAGTCTGGTCAATACCCTTTAAACTGATTGATAGGGGAGCAACTTTTGCCCTCCGTTGCCGATCTAGAATTGCACCAAAGATCATGACCGGACAAGTTTTGGAAAAAAGTGCCGCAAGTGTATTAGTTTTAATCTTGCCATTTGCCCTCATTGTTGTTTTTGTTTATTCGGCTTGGCCGTTATTAGTTGCCGCAACAATATTGGGCATTATTTGGCAAACTTGGCAATCTTACCATTGGAAACAATGGAGTCAGCAAGTGACTCCTTTTTTCAATCAACTGTTAGAAGAAAAGCAAGGGTGTCTTACGCCGATTGACTTATCGGTGAAAGCAAATTTAAAATTAGAAGCCGCCCAACGTTTTTTAGAACGCAAGGCCAGCGAATATGGGGCGCAGCGCCAGAATTATGATGCAGGCAATACTGTCTATTATTTTTTAACAGCAAATGCTTTGGGAAACATTTTTTCAGAAAGCGAACCCGATCGCCATGCTGAAGCTATGAGTATTGAGGAAGTTGCCCAATTTAAAAATTATCTCAAACCAGATGCAGGCGATCGCGCCAAAGTTGCCTTAATTCAAGCTGAATTAGCCAAACGACTCGATGTTCATTCTGGGACAATTAGCAAACGCAAAGCCGATCCAAGTTTTACGGAATGGAGTAAAAGCAAAGATCCTGAAGGAATTGCTTGGGAATATTCTCGCAAACGACGGCTTTTTCTCCCCCTTCAACCCGATCTGGCAAATTGATTTTTGCGTTTTTGTGATGGGCAATTACCTCATTAATGTGTATTTTTCGCGGTTTTATATGACTCCAAAATTCAAGGATTTGCAAATTCAAGGATTTCGCGGTTTTCAAGACATCGAATTGTCCAATTTGGGACAAGTAAACTTGATTGTTGGTACAAATAACTCGGGTAAAACTAGCTTATTAGAGGCAATCTCAATTTTCTGTAATCCTCTAAATCCTTTTCGCTGGCTTGAGGTATCCAAACGTAGATTCTTTTTCAATAGCATATCTTCTTTACGACCAAATATTGAGTCTATAAAATGGATTTTTTATAAACAAGAAAAACGAGAAAATCTAGAAACAGAGAATCATTTTGGGGCGATGACAATACAGGCTGATGGAGATATGCCCATAAAAAAATTAGAGGTAGAAATTTTAGAACTTTATGGTAGTGCAGCAGTTCACAGCAATGAAGATACTGAAAGTTATCGAGAAGGATTAGAATTAGAAATAAAAGTACAAGAAAGATATCCTCTTTTTAATATTAATACCGATGAACTTGAATTTTATAACAGTGAAAAGTTTCAATTTTGGGAAGATGAACGTTTTGTTTACAGAAAACGCCGTGATGCTTTAATCAATAATGTAACGATATCTCCATCTTATTCTTATTCCGAAACAGTTCGTTTTACCGAATCGATAATAAAAAATGAAAATAGTAAAAACGAAATATTAAATTTAATTCGTCTTTTCGATCCTTGTATTAAAGATATAATGATTCTCTCTCCTAAAAAATCTAGTAGCATTCTTTATCTCGATCATGAAAAATTAGGACGGATTCCTCTAGATGTGTTTGGAGATGGTATTAAACGAACCTTGGCGATTGCTTTGGCTTTACAGGCTGCTACAAATG